>DAMBCY010000197.1:0-7282 GCA_032056255.1 Cellulomonas sp.
TTCACCGAGATCCTGCCGCTGTACGCCCGCCTGTCCCATGCCGAACAGCACCGGGTGTTCCAGCAGCACACCGGGCGCAGGATCGTGCTCGCCCCGAACGTCGCCGAGACGTCGCTGACCGTGCCGGGCATCCGGTACGTGGTCGACCCCGGCACCGCGCGCATCTCCCGCTACTCCAAGGCCACGAAGGTGCAGCGGCTGCCCATCGAGCCGATCTCGCAGGCGTCCGCGAACCAGCGGTCCGGGCGCTGCGGGCGCGTCGCCGACGGCATCGCCATCCGGCTGTACTCCGAGGACGACTACGCGTCCCGGCCGCGGTTCACCGAGCCCGAGATCCTGCGGACCTCGCTCGCGTCCGTGATCCTGCAGATGATCTCGGTCGGCGTCGCCACCGGGCCGGACGACGTCGCGTCGTTCCCGTTCGTCGACCCGCCCGACACGCGCGCGGTGCGGGACGGCGTCCAGCTGCTCACCGAGCTGAACGCCCTCGACAACGGTCCCGCGGGCACCCGGCTCACCGACACCGGGCGCGCCCTGGCGCAGCTGCCGATGGACCCGCGCCTCGCCCGGATGATCGTCGAGGGCGGGCGGCGCGGTGTCGCGCGCGAGGTGATGGTCGTCGCGGCCGCGCTGTCGATCCAGGACCCGCGCGAGCGGCCCGTCGAGCAGCGCGCCCAGGCCGACCAGCTGCACGCCCGGTTCGCCGACCCGACGTCGGACTTCCTGACCTACCTCAACCTCTGGCAGTACGTCCGCGACGCGCAGCGCGACCTGTCGAGCTCCGCGTTCCGGCGGCTGTGCAAGGCCGAGTACCTGAACTTCCTGCGGATGCGGGAGTGGCAGGACGTCGTCACGCAGCTCGAGGAGCTCGCGAAGCCGCTCGGCATCACGGTGAACCCGCCGCGGCGGACCGACCGGGACCTGGCGGCCGAGCGCGACGCGGCGACCGAGGGCAGGGGTGCGCACCGGCTGGAGTGGGACGCCGACCGGGTGCACGTGTCGCTGCTGTCCGGGCTGCTGTCGCAGATCGGCATGCAGGAGGCGTCCGACCTGTCGGGGGGCTCGTCGCCGGCGCGCGGGAAGGGCGGACGCGACGGCGGGCGCGACGGTGGCCGGTCAGCTGACCGTCGTGGCCGCAACGAGTACCTGGGTGCGCGCGGCGCGAGGTTCGCGATCTTCCCCGGCTCCGGCCTGGCCAAGAAGCCGCCGGCCTGGATCATGGCCGGCGAGCTGGTCGAGACCTCCCGGCTCTGGGCGCGCGACGCCGCCCGGATCCAGCCGGAGTGGGCCGAGGACCTGGCCGCGCACCTGGTGAAGCGGTCGTACTCGGAGCCGTCCTGGTCGTCCAAGCAGGGCGCGGCGATGGCCGTCGAGCGCGTCATGCTCTACGGCGTCCCGATCGTCACCGGCCGGCGGGTGCTGTTCGGCACGGTCGACGCCGAGCACGCGCGCGAGCTGTTCATCCGGCACGCCCTGGTCGAGGGCGACTGGACGACGCACCACGCGTTCTTCGCCGAGAACCGCCGGCTGCTGGACGAGGCCGAGGACCTGGAGGCCCGGTCCCGGCGCCGCGGGCTCGTGGTGGACGACGACGCCCTGTTCGACTTCTACGACGAGCGCGTCCCCGCCGACGTCGTCTCCGCCCGGCACTTCGACCAGTGGTGGAAGGGCGCCCGGCGCCGCGAGCCCGACCTGCTGTCCTTCACCCGCGAGCTGCTGGTGGCCGACGACGCCGGCGTCGACGAGTCCTCGTTCCCGTCGACCTGGCCGCAGGGCGACCTGGCGCTCCCCCTGACCTACCAGTTCCGGCCCGGGACCGACGCGGACGGCGTCACCGTGCACGTGCCGCTGGTCGCGCTCGCGCGCGTGCAGCCCGAGGGCTTCGACTGGATGGTGCCCGGGCTGCGCGAGGAGCTGGCGACCGCGACCATCCGCGCGCTGCCGAAGCCGGTCCGGGTGCAGCTGGTCCCCGCCCCCGACGTGGCGCGCGACGTGGTCGCGTGGCTCGACGCGCACACCGCCTCCTGGGCGGACACCGTGCGGGCCGGCGACGCCGCGCCGTCGTTCCGGGAGGCGTTCGCCCAGGCCGTGCGGGCGCTGCGGGACGTCGAGGTGCCGCCGGACGCCGTTGACGCCGACCGCCTGCCGCCGCACCTGCGCATGACCTTCCGGGTGGTCGACGACCGGGGGCGCGTCGTGGACGAGGGCACGGACCTCGCGGTGCTGCAGCGCCGCCTCGCCGCCCGGACGCAGGACGCGGTGAGCACGGCCGTCCGGACCGCGGTGCGGGACGCGATGGCGGACGCGCAGGGCCGGGCCGACGGGCCCGGGCCGGCCGGCGTACCGGCCCCCGGGCCGCGGGTCGCCGCCCCCACGGCACCGTCGTCGCCCGCGGCGATCCCGGGCTTCGACGCCACCGACCTGTCGACCTGGCCCGACGGGCTGCCCGGCGGCGCGCTGCCCGAGCGCGTCGAGACCCCGGACCCGAGCGGCCTGACCGTCCGCGGCTACCCGGCCCTCGTCGAGCAGGGTCGCGGCCCGGCGGCCACCGTCCGGGTCGAGGTGCTCGCCGACGCCGGGGACCAGGCCGTCCGGCACCGCGCGGGCCTGCGCCGGCTGCTGCTGCGCGACGTCGGCCTGCCCACCGGCCGGATCACCAGCCGGTGGACCGGCACCCAGGCGCTCACCCTCGCCGCCAGCCCGTACCCGAGCACCGAGGCCCTGGTGGCCGACGTGCAGCTCGCGGCCGTCGACCGGCTGCTCACCACGCACCTGGCCGGGCGCCCCGCGACGGCCGTCCGCACCGCCGAGGGCTACGCCGCCGCCCGCGCCGCCGTCCGCGACGGCCTCGAGGACGCGGTGCACCGGGTGGTCGGGGACCTCGTCACCGTGCTCGCCGCCGCCCGCGACCTCGACGCCGCGGTCCGCGGCACCCGGTCGCTCGCGCTGCTCGGCGCCGTGCAGGACGTCCGCGAGCAGGCCGAGCGCCTGGTGCACGACGGGTTCGTGTCCGAGACCGGGGCAGAGCGGCTGCCGCAGCTGTCCCGCTACCTGCGCGCCGCGGCGCACCGCCTGGACAAGGCGGGCGACAACCCCGCGCGCGACGAGCAGCTCGCCTGGCAGGTGCACGACCTGGAGCAGCTGCTCGGCCGGACCCGCGCCCGGGTCACGTCCCGGACGCTCGTCCCGGCGGATCTCGCGACGCTCGACGACGCGCGGTGGCTGCTGGAGGAGCTGCGGGTCAGCCTGTTCGCGCAGCAGCTCGGGACGCCGGTGCCGGTGAGCGAGAAGCGGATCCGGAAGGTGCTCGCGGGGCTGGGGTGAGGGGACGGGCCTGGTTCTGCACGGGTGCTGGAGACCCGTCCGAGACCGGCGCGGGTCCGCTGGGGTCCGAGCGCCACGGGGCTCTGAGGTCCTGGTCCCGGGCCTTCACGGCGTGGATGACCAGGTGCTCGCCCGAGTCGAGCTGGAGCAGGACGAGCTCCACGATGCGGGCGCTGCGTGCGGAGGGATGGAGTCTCACGCGACGTGCGTCCAGGAGCGCACAGCCGCTCGGATCGCCTCGGACTGGCTGGTCAGACCCTCGGCCTGTGCGCGCGCGTTCAGCGCCGCCAGCGTCGCCTCGTCGAGCCGGACCGTGACCGGACGTCCCGGCCCGACACCCGCGGACGGGCGACCCCTCCTGCGCCGGAGCGCCGGGAGGTCGTCGCCGGCCTCGGCCTCGGCCACCCAGGTCGCCACCTGGTCGTCGCCGACGGGCTTGCCGTGGATGGTCCCGTGCTCGACCGCCTCCTGACTCATGGCACATCACGTACACGAAATCCGGCGGCCCGCTCGATCGCCCATTCCTGCAACGCTGTCCCCCGCCGCGGCATAGGAGGGGCATGGAGCACGCACCGAGCGACGCCGAGCTGCTGGCTCGCGCTCGCACCCACCCGGAGATCCTCGGGGTGCTCTACGAGAGGCACGCGACGGCGGTGCACCGGTACCTCAGCCGGCGCGTGGGGACCGGCCCGGCGGACGACCTGCTGGGCGACGTGTTCGTGGCGGCCGTCGAGGCGCGGATGCGCGTCCGCCCGCACCCCAGCGGCTCCGCGCTGCCGTGGCTGTACGGGATCGCCGCGAACGTCGTCCGGTCGCACCTGCGCCGGCGCCGGGCGTCGCCCTCGGCCGCGGAGGCCGCCGACGACCTCGACTGGGACGCCGTCGACGACCGCGTGGACGCCGTGGCCCGGCGCGGCGAGCTGCGGGCCGCGCTCGGCAGCCTCAGCGCCCAGGACCGCCAGCTCATGCTGCTGGTCGCCTGGGACGGGCTCACCCCCGCGGAGGCCGCCCAGGTGCTGGGCATCGGCGCCGTCGCGGCCCGCAGCCGCCTGCACCGCGCCCGCGGCCGGGCGCAGGCCGCGCTCGCCGCACTCGCCCCGACCGCCCCGATCTCGCCGACACCGCAGGAGATGTCCCGATGAGCCTCGACGCGCTGCTGACCGACACCGCCACCACCCCCGACCCGGACGCCGCCGCCCTCGCCGCCGGCCGGCGCCGCCTCGACGACCGCGTGCGGGGCGCGCAGGCCGCCGTGCGGCTGCACCGGAGCCGGGCGCGCCGCCGCCGGCTCGGGCTGTCGCTCGTGGGCGCGGCCGCGACGGTCGCGCTCGCCGTCGCCCTGGTTCCCTGGTCGCCGTTCGGCGGCACGGCCGAGGCACGGGCGGCGGAGGTGCTGGTCGTCGCCGGCCAGGCCGCCGCCGCGCAGCCGGACACGACCGTCGGGACGCCGCCGTACTGGCACACGGTGACCACGTACGCGCAGGTCGGCGAGGGCGCGACGGGCACGGAGCACCGCCGCGAGTCCTGGATGGCCCGCACCGAGCCGGGGCTGCTGCTGGACGAGGGCGTCGACGCGGGGGAGCCGATCGGGCTCGGTGGCGCCGCGTTCCAGGTGGGCGGGACGACCGTCGACTGGGCGGGGCTGGACGCGCTGCCCACCGACCCCGCCGCACTGCGCGACCTGCTGTACACCGACCTGCCCGAGAGCTCCCGGTCGCAGGACGACCTGGCGTTCGACCAGATCACCGCTCTGCTCGTCGAGAGCCCCGCGTCCCCCGCGCTCCGGGCCGCGCTGTGGACGGTCGCCTCGCAGATCGGCGGTGTCCGGCTGGTCGGCGAGGTCACCGACGCCGCGGGCCGCACGGGCACGGCGCTCGACCAGACGATCGAGCACGCGGGTGCCACCCGGACCCACCGGCTCGTCGTCGACCCGGACGCCGGCACCCTGCTCGAGCGGATCGACACGTACGACGGCCCCGGCACCGCGACGGACTCCCGCTACCGCGCGACGTTCCTCGGGCAGGGCCCCGCGGACGCCCTGCCCGTCCAGCCGCAGCTGCCCGAGGGCTGCACGAGCTGGGACCGGTGCTGACCGCCGCACCGCCCATCCCGGCACCCGCCCGGTTGCGCTCGCTGGACCTGCTGCGGCTGGTGGCCGCCCTCGCGGTCCTGCTGTTCCACGTCACCGCGCGCGACCACGGGCGCTGGGCCGGCGGGCTGCCCGCCGAGGTGCTCCCGCACCTCGCGCCCGTGACGCGGTACGGGTACCTCGGGGTGCACCTGTTCTTCGTGATCAGCGGGTTCGTGGTCCTGACCTCCGCGCGGGGCCGGTCGACCAGGGCGTTCGTCGCGTCCCGGGTGTCCCGGCTGTACCCGGCGTACTGGGCGGCGGTGCTGCTGACGGCGGCGCTCCGGTGGGCGTGGCCGGCCTTCGAGGCGCGGACCCCCGCGGAGGTGCTGGTCAACCTCACGATGCTGCAGGACCCGCTGGGCGTCGCCCGCGTCGACGGCGTGTACTGGACGCTCTGGGTGGAGCTGCAGTTCTACGTCCTGGTCGCGCTGCTCGTGCGCGCGGGGCCGGGCTCCCGGCGGGTCCTCGCCTTCTCCGCGGTCGCCCCGGTGGCTGCCGCGGGGGTGACGCTGACGCGCCCGGACGCGGCCGGCGTCCTCACCCTGGTCGAGTGGCTGCCGCTGTTCTGCGCCGGGATGGTGCTGTCCCTGATCCACCGGGACCGCTCACGGCCGGTGCTGTGGTGCGCGCTCGCCCTCGACGTCACGCTCGCGGCAGCGGTCGCCGCCGTCCGGACGCCGCGCGCCGTCGACGCGATCGCGTCCGGGACCCCGACCTCCGCGGCGGTCGTGGTCGCCGGGGTCGTGGGGGCCGTGGTGCTGGTGGCGGTGTGCACGCTGCGGGTCCGGGACCGCGGCCCGCGGTGGTTCACCGTCGCGGGGCTGCTGACCTACCCGCTGTACCTGACGCACGAGTACGTCGCCTGGGCGACGGTCGAGGCGCTGTCCCCGCGGCTCGGCACCGGGCTGACGCTGGCCGTCGCGACCGCCGTCTGCCTCGCGGTCGCCGCCGCCGTGCACCTGGTCGTGGAGCGCCCGGTACAGCAGCCGCTGCGACGGCTCCTCGACCGGCCGCGGGTGCGGCGCCGTGCCGGTCCCGCGCCCGTGGGCGGTGCGCGGGCGCGGGCGGGTCAGGCGTCCCCGTGGGAGGCCCGGGTGTAGTCCTGGTCCTTCGTCTCGCGGGTCAGGACCAGCGCGACCAGCGTGAGCACGCCCGCCCCGGACAGGTACAGGCCGACCAGCCAGGTGCCGCCGTCCGCGACGGACCACAGGGCCAGCGCCACGATCGGGGCCAGTGCCGCACCGAGGATCGACGACACGTTGTACGCGACGGCCGAGCCGGTGTAGCGGACGTTGGTCGGGAAGAGCTCGGGCAGCAGCGCACCCATCGGGCCGAAGGTCGCGCCCATGAGCAGGAAGCCGAGCACCAGGAACGCCTGCACCATCGCGCCCGTGAACATCGCGTCCTCGCGGACGGTGAGGAACAGCGCGAACGACAGCCCGAACACGATGACCGCCGACGTGACCCCGATCAGCAGCCGGCGGCGTCCGAGCCGGTCGGCCAGCGGCCCGGACAGCAGCGTGAAGACGCCGAAGAACACCACGCCGATGATCTGCATGAGCACGAAGTGCACGTAGGGGATGCCGAGGCCGCCGGGCTCGCCGTTCCCGGGCGCCTGCGCGCGGGTGCCGTAGGTCAGCGTGAAGTTCGTCATCAGGTAGAACAGCACGTAGGTCGCCAGCATGATGAACGTGCCGAGCAGGGTCGCGCGCCAGTGGAACCGCAGGGTGGTGGCGAGCGGGAGCCTCGTCAGGCTGCCCTTCTTCTCGGCCTTCGTGAACGCCTCGGACTCGACCAGCTTGAGCCGCACCCAGAGGCCGATGACCA
>DAMBCY010000198.1:0-7218 GCA_032056255.1 Cellulomonas sp.
GCCGGTGACGACGCCGACCGGGTAGCGCGTGCCGAACGCGAACTGCCCGACGAGGTCGGCGACCAGCACGAGCAGCGCACCCACAAGCGCCGCGGGGACGAGCATCGACCCGCGCGGCCCGAGCACGCGCGCCGCGATCGGCCCGGACAGGAACGCGACGAAGGCGATGGGGCCGGCGGCAGCCGTCGCGAACGCGATCAGGCCGACGGCCGCCACGACCAGGAGCAGCCGCGTGCGTTCCACGCGCACCCCCAGCGCCGAGGCGGTATCGTCCCCGAGCTGCAGCTGGGCGAGATCGCGGGACCGGCTGAGCAGCAGCGGCCCGAGCACGACCAGCGCCGCCAGGACGGGGAGCGCGTCGCGCCACCCGGAGCCGTTGAGGCTGCCGGTCAACCACCGCATCGCCTCCTGCAGCTCCCACTGCGGGGCCTTGCTCAGCACGTACGAGGTGACGCTCTCGAGCATCGCGGCGACACCGATCCCGATCAGGATCAGCCGGGTGCCCTGGACGCCCTGGCGGTACGACAGCAGGTAGATCAGGACGGCGACGCCGAGCCCCGCGGCGATCGCGAACGCGGACACCTGCGCACCCGAGAGCGACAGCAGCACGATGCCGAACGCCGCGGCGGCGCTCGCCCCGGCGCTGATGCCGATGATGTCCGGGCTGGCCAGCGGGTTGCGGAGCATCGTCTGGAAGGTGACGCCGCCCAGGCCGAAGCACAGGCCGGCGAGCACGGCGAGCACCGCGCGGGGCAGCCGGAGCCGGCCGACGGTGAACGAGGCGCCGGGCACGTCCCGCCCGAGCACCACCTGCAGCACGTCGGACGGGGGGTAGAAGGTCCGGCCGACCATCAGCGACGCGACGAAGAGCGCGACCACGAGGAGCACGAGCACGGCGATCGTCACGCGGCGCCGCCGCGTCCTGCCGACCCGGGCGCCGGCGACGACGGCCACGGCGTCGAGCGCGGGGGCGGGGGTGCGGGCGGTGGTGCTCACAGCGCCCGCACCTTCTGCCGCCGCACGACGGCGATGAAGAACGGCGCCCCGACCAGGGCGGTGACGATGCCGACGTCCAGCTCGTCCGGGCGGGCGACGATCCGGCCCAGCACGTCGGACGCGGTGAGCAGCCCGGCGCCCACGAGGGCGGCGAACGGCAGCAGCCAGCGGTGGTCGACGCCGACCAGCAGCCGGCAGAGGTGCGGCACGACCAGGCCGACGAACGCGATGGGTCCGGCGATCGCGGTGGCGGCCCCGCACAGCAGCACCGCGCCGAGCGCCGCGAGGGCGCGGGTGACCGCGACGCGCTCGCCCAGCCCGGTCGCGAGCTCGTCGCCCAGTGCGAGCGAGTTCAGCCCGCGGGCCGCGAGCAGGCTGAGCGCGACCCCGGCCGCGAGGAACGGCAGCATCTGGCCGATCGCGGTGAAGCTCGCGCCGCCGACGCCCCCGATCTGCCAGGACCGGACGCTGCCCGCGATGTCGCCGCGGGGCAGCACGACGGCGCTGATGAACGAGGCGAGCG
The DNA here is from genome assembly GCA_032056255.1 of Cellulomonas sp. GTDB lineage: Bacteria > Actinomycetota > Actinomycetes > Actinomycetales > Cellulomonadaceae > Cellulomonas. The sequence goes on from DAMBCY010000198.1 coordinate 1,520, forward strand.
CGGCGGAGGTCGCCGCCCCGGCCAGGGCGAGCTTGAGGGGGGTCGCCCCGCCGCTGCCGAGCGACCCGATCGCGTAGACCAGCACCGCGGTCACGGCGGCCCCGGCCACCGCGGTCCAGATGTAGGCCGTCGCGGACCACATGCCGAACCAGGCGATGCCGGTGACCACGGCGAGCGAGGCGCCCATGTTCACGCCGAGGATGCCGGGATCCGCCAGCGGGTTGCGGGTGACGCCCTGCATCACGGCCCCCGACAGGCCCAGGGCGCCCCCGACGAGCAGGGCCAGCACGGTGCGGGGCACGCGCTTGGCGACGGCGGCCTGGCTGACGTTCCCGATCTCGCCGCCGAGCGCGGCGACGAGGTCGGCCCACGACACGTCGCGCGAGCCGATCGCGAGGGACGCCGCGACCAGCAGGACGAGCGCGACCACGACCGCGAGCAGCCAGGCGGCGCGCACCCGCGCCGGGCGTCGCACGACGGCGACGCCCGGCGCGGGCGCGGTGGGTGCGGTGGTCACTCCGCGGCGGACGCGGAGGCGGCCTCCGCGAGCAGCGTCACGTAGTCGTCGAGCACCCAGGAGATCGCCAGCGGCGTCGGGTTCGCCGCGGTGCCGAGCGGGCCGCTGCCGTCCAGGAACACGATCGCGTCGTTCGCGACGGCGGGCATCTGCGACAGCAGCGGGTCGGCCTCGAGGGTGTCGACCAGGGCCTGGTCGCCGTAGGTCACGATGACCTGCACGTCGTCGAAGACGTCGACCTGCTCCGCGCTGACGCTGCCGGAGAACTCCCCGGAGGCGGACGCCTCGGCGACAGCAGCCGGCGTGCTCAGGCCGAGGTCCTCGAAGAACGCGGCGCGCGAGTCGTTGGCCGTGTAGAAGTTCACGGTGCTCAGGTCGGTCGTGTCGACGTGCGTCATGAACATCGTCGAGACGCCCTCCAGGCCCGGGTGGGCGGCGACGGTGCTCGCGATCTCGTCCTCGAGCTCGGCCACCAGCGCCTCGCCCTCCTCGGCCAGGCCCATCCCGGCGGCGTTGAACAGGATCAGGTCCCGCCACGAGGTCGCCCAGGCCGAGTCGGGGTAGGCGACGACCGGCGCGATCTCGCTGAGGGTGTCGTAGTCCTCCTGGGTCAGGCCGGAGTAGGCCGCGAGGATCACGTCGGGCTCGGTGTCGGCGACGGCCTCGAAGTCGATGCCGTCCGTCTCGTCGAACAGCACGGGCGCCTCGCCGCCGAGCTCGTCCAGCTTCTCCTCGACCCAGGGGAGCAGCCCGTTGCCGTCGTCGTCGCCGAAGTTCGCCGCCGCCATGCCGACCGGGACCACGCCGAGCGCGAGCGGGACCTCGTGGTTGGCCCAGGCCACGGTCGCGACCCGCTCGGGGGCCTCGTCGATCGTGGTGGTCCCGAAGGCGTGCTCGATCGTGACGGGGAACTCGTCCGTCGTCGCGGCGGTGGTCCCGCCGGTGGCGGCGGGCTCGGCCCCACCGCTGCAGGCGGCGAGGACCAGGGCGAGGGATCCGGCCGCGATGATCGCGGACAGGCGGCGACGGGCACGCATGCGTACTCACTCTCGGAGTCAGGAAGGGAGGGGCCCCACCCCCGCAGCGCGGGTTAGGTGAGGTTTACCTAAACCTAGGATCCCGATGCTGAGGTGCGCAATCGCGGGGTCGGGTCGTCACCTGTCGAGATCGGGCCGCGCCGGGCCGGTCGTCCCGGCCGGCCGGAAGCGTCCCGGGGTCAGCCCGACCTCCTGCCGGAACGCCGCCCCGAAGGCGCTCGCCGACCGGTACCCCACCGCCTCCGCGACGTCCTCGACCGGCTCGCCGGCGGCGAGGAGCAGCACCGCGTGGTGCGCGCGCACGGCGGACCGCCACCGCCCGAAGCTCAACCCGGTCCCCGCCCGGAACGCGCGGGTCAGGGTGCGGGGGCTCACCCCGAGCTCGGCCGCCCACTCCGCCAGGGAGCGCCGGTCGGCGGGGTCGGCGTCGAGCGCCGCCACGACGGGGCGCAGCACCGCGGTCGTCGGGAGCTGCACCGCGACCGCGTGCGGCGAGGGCTCCAGGACGTCCAGCACCAGCTGCTCGGTCAGCTCCCGCGAGCGGGGGGTCAGCGCGGTGCCGGTCAGCCGGTCCAGCAGCAGCCCGAGCAGCGGGGTGATCTCGACCGCCACGGGCCCGTCCGCCAGCGGGGCCACCGCGTGCACGCCGAACTGCGCGGTGCGGTACCAGGTGCCCGGCGGCGCGTGCCCCGAGTGGACCGTGCCGGCCGGCAGCCAGAGCCCGATCGACGGCGTGATCGCCCAGGTCCGGTCGCCCACCGTGACGCCGGAGGCCCCGCGCAGGGTCCACGAGAGCTCGTGCGTGGGGTGCGCGTGCGCGTCCCAGACCGTCTCCCGCCCCACCTGCTCGTCCATGCCCGCGATGACGTACGGCACGGGGACGGAGCCCGCGGCGTGCACGGGCAGGACGCGGACGTCGAGGTCGCGGGATCGCCGGGGAGCCGGGGGCACGCGGGCATCGTAGGCGAGCCGCCCGGGCCGCCCGAGCCGGGTCGCCGCCGGGGTTCCGACCACGGCCCTCTCTCCAGTAAGGTAAGCCTGCCCTAATGCCGCTTGATCGAGGGGACCCTCATGCGTCACTCCACCGTCCGACGTCAGCTGGCGTGCGTCGCCGCGGCCGCGGCCGCCGGCCTCGCGCTCACCGCGTGCGGATCGGGTGGCTCGGATCCGGCCACGACCGGGTCGTCGGCCGCCGACGCCGGCGCCTTCCCGGTCACGCTCACCCACACCTTCGGCGAGACGACGATCGAGTCGCAGCCCGAGCGGGTCGCCACCGTGAACTGGGGCAACCACGACGTGCCGCTGGCCCTCGGCGTCGTCCCGGTCGGCTTCCAGGAGACCACGTACGGCGACGACGACGGCGACGGCATCCTGCCGTGGACGTACGCGGCCCTGGAGGGGCTCGGCGCCACCGGCGACGACCTGCCGGCGCTGTTCGACGAGACCGACGGCATCCCGTTCGAGCAGGTCGCGAACACCGAGCCCGACGTCGTCCTCGCCGCGTACTCGGGGCTCAGCGAGGAGGACTACACCACGCTGTCCCAGATCGCCCCCACCGTGTCCTACCCCGAGTTCGCGTGGGGCACGAGCTGGAAGGACATGGCGCTGGTCGACGGCGCCGCGCTCGGCCTGGAGGACGAGGCGCAGGCCCTGGTGGACGACGTGCTCGCCCAGATCGACGCCGCGCTCGCCGAGCGCCCCGACGTCGAGGGCAAGACCGTCGCCTACGGCTGGATCGATCCGGCGGACACCAGCACGGTCGGCCTCTACACGCCGCTGGACGCCCGGGTGCAGCTCCTGTCCGACCTGGGCATGGTGGACGCGCCCTCGGTCGTCGACCTGGCCGGCGACACCGACCAGTTCTACGTGAGCCTGTCCGCCGAGAACGCCGACGACCTGTCCGACGCCGACATCCTGGTGATCTACGGCGACGACACCACGCTGGCCACGCTGCAGGCGGACCCGCTGATCAGCAAGATCCCGGCCGTCGCGCGCGGCTCGGTGGTGGTGCTGCCGAACTCCGCGCCGATCTCCGCGGCGACCTCCGGCCCGACCGTGCTGTCCGTGCCGTACGTCCTGGACGACTACCTCGACCTGTTCCAGGCCGCCGCCGAGAAGGTCGGGTGACGACGGCCGTACCGACCGGCGCGCCGGCCGCCCCTCCCGCGGGGCGGCCGGCGTCGCTGCGTCGACGCCGCGCGACGGGGCTGGCCGTCTGCGTGGCCGCCCTGCTGCTGGCCTCGCTGGCCTCGCTGGCGTTCGGCTCCCGCGTGGTCGCGTGGCCGGACGTCGTGGCCGGCGTGCTGCACCCCGACCTCGACGACATCGCCCAGGCGGCGGTGCACGCCCGGGTCACCCGCACCCTGCTGGGCGCCCTCGTGGGCGCGGCCCTCGGCCTGGCGGGCGCCGTGATGCAGGGTCTCACCCGCAACCCGCTGGCCGACCCCGGGCTGCTCGGCGTGAGCTCCGGCGCGTCGTTCGCCGTGGTCTGCGGCATCGCCTGGCTGGGCCTGTCCGGGCTCACGCAGTACATCTGGCTCGCGTTCGCGGGTGCCGCGGCCGCCGCGGTGCTGGTCTACGCGATCGGGTCCCTGGGCCGGGAGGGCGCGATGCCGCTGAAGCTCGCCCTCGCCGGGGCCGCGACCAGCGCCGCGCTGGTCTCGCTGGTGTCGATGGTGCTGCTGACCCGCACGGACGTGTACGAGACGTTCCGGTTCTGGCAGGTCGGCTCGCTGGGACGCGCGTCGCTCGGCGAGATCGGGCAGGTGCTGCCGTTCCTCCTGGTCGGCGCGGTGCTCGCCGTGGGCAGCGCCCGCGGGATGGACGCCATCGCGCTCGGCGACGAGGTCGCCACGGGGCTCGGGCAGCGGATCGGCCGGGTCCGCGCCGTCGGCGCCCTCGCCGCCGTGCTGCTCTGCGGGGCGGCGGTGGCGATCGCGGGGCCGATCGGCTTCGTCGGTCTCGTCGTGCCGCACGCCGCACGCCGGTTCACCGGACCGGACCACCGGTGGCTGCTGCCGTACTCCGCCACCCTCGGTGCCGCCCTGCTGCTGGTCGCCGACGTGGTCGGACGGCTGGTGGCGCGCCCGCAGGAGATCGAGGTCGGCATCGTGACCGCGCTGATCGGCGCCCCGGTGTTCGTCGTGATCCTCCGCCGCCAGCGGGTGCGTGACCTGTGACGGCGCCCACCACGACGGCCGGCCCGGCCGGCCCGGCGGAGCCCGGTGCCGCGCCGACCCTCCCCGGTGCCACGGCCGCCGCCGGCCGCCGCGCGCGTGCCCGCCGGCGGCGCGCGGTCGTCACCGCCCTGCTGCTCGCCGTGCTGGCGGCGCTGCTGCTCTCGCTGTGCCTCGGGGAGCGCGCGAACACGCCGGCGGAGGTCGTCCGGGCCCTGCTCGGCGAGCAGCTGCCGGGCGTGTCGTTCAACGTCACGGTGCTGCGGCTGCCGCGGGCGCTGACCGGCCTGCTCGCGGGGCTCGCGTTCGGCATGGGCGGCGTCGTCTTCCAGACCATGCTGCGCAACCCGCTGGCCAGCCCCGACATCATCGGGATCACCGCCGGGTCGAGCGCCACCGCCGTCCTCGCGATCACGCTGTTCGGGGTGTCCGGTGCCACGCTGTCGGTGCTCGCCGTGGTGGGCGGGATCGGCGTGGCCGGCCTGATCTACGCGCTGTCCTGGCGGCGCGGCGTGCAGGGCGCGCGCCTCGTGCTCACCGGCATCGCCGTCGGCGCGATGCTGGACTCGGTGATCTCGTACGCCATGACCCGCACGCAGGTCTACTACGCCCAGGAGGCGCTCCGCTGGCTCACCGGCTCGCTGAACTCGGCGTTCTGGGACGGCGTCGGCCCCCTCGCGGTCGCGGTCGCGGTGCTGGTGCCGGTGCTGCTCGTCCTGTCCCGCCGTCTCGAGGCGCTCCAGCTCGGCGACGACGCCGCCGCGGGTCTCGGCGTCCGCCCGGACCGGGCCCGGCTCGCCCTGCTCGTCGTGGCCGTGGCGCTGATCGCCGTCGCCACCGCCGCCACCGGGCCGATCGCGTTCGTCGCGTTCCTCTCGGGCCCGATCGCGCACCGCCTGACCCGGGGCGCCGGGTCGCCCCTGGTCCCCGCCGCGCTCGTGGGCGTGCTGCTGGTGCTGCTCGGCGACG
>DAMBCY010000199.1:0-2337 GCA_032056255.1 Cellulomonas sp.
CCGTTCGTCGTGAACCCCATGCTGGTCTTCCTGATGCGCCAGACGTTCTCCACGCTGCCGGCCGAGCTCGACGACGCGGCCGCCGTGGACGGTGCGGGCCGGTTCCGGACGTTCCTGCAGATCGGGGTCCCGCTGGCCATGACGGGCATCGCGACGCAGGCGATCCTGGCCGGGACGTGGACCTGGAACAGCTTCCTCATCCCGGTGACGATGGTGAACGACCCCGGCCGGTTCGTGCTCACCGTCGGGCTGAACAGCCTCCAGGCGCAGAACTACACCCTGCCCACGGTCCAGATGGCCGGGGTCGTCCTGCTGACCGTCCCGGTGGTCGTGATGTTCGTCGTGTTCCAGCGGTTCATCGTGCCGAGCCTGGCCTCCTCGGGGATCAAGGGCTGACCGGTGCCGCCGCTCGCGCCCGGACCGCACGCGGTCGCCGCCCTCCCGGTCCCCGGCGGCGCGGGCGTCGCCGTCACCACGCCCGCCGGGAGCTGGTCGAGCCCGGCGCCGGTCCAGGTGCTCCACACGCGGCCGGGTGCGGACGCGCCCCGGACCGTGGCCGTGCCGTACGCCGCCCTGGAACCGGACGGGGACGGGCTGCGGGGCACCGCCGAGGTGCTCGTGGCGCCCGGCTGCACCGTCGTCGTCACGGACCGCTGGACCGCCGGCCCGGCCGCGGCGGTGCACCGGGAGGTGCGGGTCCGGGGGTCCGGGGCCGGGGGGTTCGCGACCGCGGTCGGCCTCGTCCGGGACGGCGCACCGCACGGCTGGGCCGAGGTCGAGGTGGTGGCCCCGGGACTGGTGTACGGCGACGCGCGGCCGGTGAGCACCTGGACCCTCGGCGGCCCCGACGCCCGGCGGTCGGGGGTGCGGGACGTCCTGGTCCGCGAGGACCGGCTGTCCGCGCCGCACCTGACGGTCCGGTACGCCGACGGCGCCGCCCTCACCGTGCACCGGGACGGCGGCACCCGGGCCACGGTCGCGGCGGACGGCGTCGACGAGCTCGGCGGCGTGGTCGTGGACGAGCGGGTGGACCTCGCCGCGCTCGGCGGCCGGGTCACGGAGGACGGCGTCGCCGTCGGTGCCGCCTACCCGGCGGCCGAGGGCGAGCACACGTACACCAGCGGCGGCCTGCCGCTCACCGGCGTCGCGGCCTGGCGCCAGACGCTGCACCCGCTGCGCGACGGGCTGCGGCACGCGGTGCGGCTGGGCTGGGAGGCCACCTCCGGCGGTGACCGGGTCGCCGTGCTGGCCCACGCGCGCGACCGCGCGTGGCGCCGGCACCGGCCCGCGGCCGAGCCGGTGGCCGCGGGCGACCACGTCCGGGCGGTCGCCCGGGTGCTGGCGAGCCAGGTGCAGCGTCCCGCCCCCGGTCTCGCCGGCGTCGCGCTGGAGTCGGATCCGCTGCGGGGCCGGCCGGTCCCCGGGTCCACGGCCAGCGTGATGGGCTTCGTCGGAGCCGGGACCGACGCCGGGTACTGCCTGCTGCGCGCCGCGGGGCTCGAGGCCCCCGCCGCCGCGCGGTCGATGGCCGGGCGCGGCGCGGCCGTCCTCGACACCTTCGCCGGGCTGCCGCTCGACCCGCCCGCCGGCGAGGGCTTCGACCTCGTCACGGGCCGGCCGACCACCTACCGCACCCTCGACGGCGAGCCGGCCGTCTTCGCCCGGGCTCTCGCCGAGGGGTGCCACGCGGCGCTGCGCGCGTCGGCGTACGCGAGCGACCCGGCGCGCGCCGTGCGGTGGCACGCGTGGGCGATGCGGGGCGCCGGCTTCCTGCGGCGCGCCCAGCGGCCCGACGGCTCCCTGCCGCGCGCCTGGCGCGCCGGCGACGGCCGGGTGCTCCAGGACTCGGGGACCGCGACCGCCACCGCGGTGCCCTTCCTCCTGGCCGCGGCCGCGGACGACCCGGCGTGCGGCGAGGCGGCCGAGCGGGCCGCCGAGCACGCCTGGTCCCGGGCCGCCGAGCACCTGGCCTACGCGGGGGCGACCCTGGACAACCCCGATGTCGTCGACAAGGAGGGCGCCCTGCTCGCCGCGCGGGCCTTCCTCGCCCTGCACCGCAGCACCGGCGAGGACCGCTGGCTGCGGCGGGCGCTGCACGCCGCCCGGGTGGCGGAGTCCTGGGTGCACCTGGTCGACCTGCCCGTGCCGGCCGACGCGCCCGCGGACGCCCTGCACTGGAAGCCCGGCCGGTCGACGGTCGGCCTGCAGCTCATCACCACGGGCGTCACGATGTCGGACGGGTTCCTCGTCGCCGACGCCGCCCTGTTCGCGGAGCTCGCGCTGCGCTCCGGCGAGGCGTGGCCCGCCCGCGTCGCGCGCCTGGTGCACCACGGCTCG
>DAMBCY010000199.1:2347-7196 GCA_032056255.1 Cellulomonas sp.
GCCATGCTCGCCACCGCCGCCCGCCCGCTCGACCTCGCGGGGCCCGGGTGGCAGCAGGAGCACTGGGGCCTGGGGCCGCGCCGCGGGTACGGGCTCAACCGGCACTGGCTGCCGTGGACCGCGGTGGCGGTGCTGGACGGGTACTTCCGGGTGCGCGACCTCGGCGAGCAGGCGGAGGCGCTGGTCGGGCTGGACGGGTGAGCGGCGCCCGGCCCGCGGCGGGGCTCAGCCCACGAAGAGGCAGAACGGGTGGCCCGCCGGGTCGGCGTAGACCCGCAGCGGCTCGTCCGGGTCGTCCCGGCGGTCGAACAGCAGGCGGGCGCCCAGGGCGAGCGCGCGCTCGTGCTGCGCGTCCAGCGTCGCGCCGTCCGGCACCGTCATGTCCAGGTGCAGCTGCTGCGGGACCTCCGGGTCCGGCCAGGTCGGCGGGGCCATCTCGGGGACCTTCTGGAACGCGAGCGGCCACCGGCCCTCGCCGTGCAGCACCAGCCAGTCCTCGCCCGCCGGGTCGGGCTCGCCCGGCGGCGGGGGCTCGTCGCCGGCGCGGTACCGCAGGCCGAGCAGCTCGCGGTAGAACTCGGCGAGCGCGCGCGGGTCGGTGGCGTCCAGCACCGTCTGCACCACCCGCGGGTACGTCGTGCCGTCCGTCATGACCCCTCCTCGGCCGGGCACCGCCCGGTGCGCCCGGTGGCCCCAGTCTGCGCCCGGCGGGCCCGGTCCGCGCGGCCGTCGGACGCCCCGTGGGCCGATCGGCGCACCGGACGCCCCGGATGCGGCGGTAGAGTGCGTGAGAACGACGTCCCCGCTCGTGATCGCCCCCCGGCGACCGGGCAGACCTCTCCGAGGGAGCACCCACAGGTGACCACCCCCCGCCCCGCTGCGGTCGTCGTCCTTGCCGCAGGCGAGGGCACGCGTATGCGATCGGCCACACCCAAGGTCCTGCACACCCTCGCGGGCCGCTCCATGCTCGGCCACGCGCTCGCGGCCGCGCAGGCGCTGGACCCGCGCCGGACGGCCGTCGTCGTGCGGCACGAGCGGGAGGCGGTCGCGGCGCACGCCCGCGAGCTCCTGCCGCAGGTGCTCGTCGCCGACCAGGACGACGTCCCGGGGACCGGCCGCGCCGTGCAGTGCGCGATGTCCGTGCTGGACGCCGCCGCGCAGGCCGACGCGGCGTCCGCCGGTGACGGCCCGGGCGCGCCCGGCTCGGCCGCGGGCGTGCTCGTCGAGGGCGCGGTCGTCGTGCTCGCCGGCGACATCCCGCTGCTGGACGGCGCGACGCTGGCCGAGCTGCTCGCGGCGCACGCCGCCGACGGCAACGCCGTGACGGTCCTCACCACCGAGGTCCCGGACCCGACCGGCTACGGCCGGATCCTGCGGTCCGGTCCGGACGACGCCGACCGTGCCGGAGATGTCCTCGGCATCGTCGAGGAGAAGGACGCCGACGACGCCCAGCGCGCCATCACCGAGATCAACTCCTCGGTCTACGTGTTCGACGCCGCCGTGCTGCGCGGCGCGTTCGGGCGGCTGTCCCGGGACAACGCGCAGGGCGAGGTGTACCTGACCGACGTGCTGGCGATCGCCCGCGGCGACGGCGGCCGGGTCCGCGCGCTGCGCACGGACGACCCGGTGCTCGTCGAGGGCGTGAACGACCGGGCCCAGCTCGCGGTCCTGCGCGCCGAGCTGAACCGCCGCGTCCTGGACGACTGGATGCGCTCCGGCGTGACGGTCGTCGACCCGGCGACCACGTGGGTCGACGTGGACGTCGAGCTCGCGCAGGACGTCACCCTGCTCCCCGGCACCCAGCTGCACGGCGCGACGTCCGTGGCGTCCGGCGCGACCATCGGCCCGGACACCACGCTGACGGACGTCGAGGTGCACGCCGCCGCCACCGTGATCCGCACGCACGGGTCGCTCGCGGTCGTCGGCGCGGGTGCCACGGTCGGGCCGTTCGCGTACCTGCGTCCGGGCACCGTGCTCGGCGAGCGCGGCAAGATCGGGACCTTCGTCGAGACCAAGAACGCCGAGATCGGCGCCGGCTCGAAGGTCCCGCACCTGTCGTACGTGGGCGACGCGACCATCGGCGAGGAGACGAACATCGGCGCGGCCAGCGTCTTCGTCAACTACGACGGGGTCCGCAAGCACCGCACGACCATCGGCTCCTTCGCCCGCACCGGCTCGGACAACATGTTCGTCGCCCCGGTGACGGTCGGGGACGGCGCCTACACGGGCGCCGGGTCCGTGATCCGGCACGACGTGCCCGCGGGTGCCCTCGCGGTGAGCGCGGGCGCCCAGCGCAACATCGAGGGCTGGGTGCAGCGCTCGCGCGCCGGGACGCCCGCCGCCGAGGCCGCCGCCCGCGCCCGTGACGAGCACGCCGGGCTGTCGCCCCAGGCCCGGGCCGAGCGCGAGCGCGCCGGCGGGTCCGGCAGCGGCGTCTTCTCCACCCCGCCACCGCACCTGCCGGACCACCCGGTCCCGCTGCCCGACGCCCAGCCCAGCACGGAGGACACCGCACGATGACCGGGATCGTCTCGCAGGACGGTGAGAAGCGGCTCGTCCTGGTCTCGGGCCGCGCCCACCCCGAGCTGGCCGCCGCCGTGGCGAAGAGCCTCGACATCGACCTGCTGCCCACCACGGCGTACGACTTCGCCAACGGCGAGATCTACGTGCGGTTCGCGGAGTCGGTGCGCGGCGCGGACGTGTTCGTGCTGCAGAGCCACGCGGCGCCCATCAACCAGTGGCTGATGGAGCAGTTCCTCATGGTCGACGCGCTCAAGCGCGCCTCGGCCAAGACGATCACCGTCATCGCCCCGTTCTACGGCTACGCCCGGCAGGACAAGAAGCACCGCGGGCGCGAGCCGATCTCGGCACGCCTCGTGGCCGACCTGTTCCGGACCGCCGGCGCCGACCGGCTGATGAGCGTCGACCTGCACGCCGCGCAGATCCAGGGCTTCTTCGACGGCCCGGTCGACCACCTGTGGGCCATGCCGATCCTCACCGACTACGTGCGGACCCGGGTCGACGTGAACAACGTGACCGTGGTCTCGCCCGACGCCGGCCGCATCCGCGTCGCCGAGCTGTGGGCGCAGAAGCTCGGCGGCGGACCGCTGGCGTTCGTGCACAAGTCGCGCGACATCCGCCAGCCGAACAAGACCGTCGCGAACCGCGTCGTCGGCGACGTCGAGGGGCGCACCTGCGTGCTGGTGGACGACCTGATCGACACCGCCGGCACCATCGCCGGGGCCGTGCGGGTGCTGAACGAGGCCGGGGCGAAGGACGTCATCGTCGCCGCGACCCACGGCGTGCTGTCCGACCCGGCGACCGACCGGCTGCAGCAGTGCGGCGCGCGCGAGGTCATCGTCACCGACACCCTGCCGATCCCGGACGAGCACCGGTTCGAGAAGCTGACCGTGCTGTCGATCGCGCCGCTGCTCGCCCGGGCCATCCGCGAGGTCTTCGACGACGGCTCGGTCACCAGCCTCTTCGACGGCCAGTCCTGACCCGTCCCGCCCCGGGGGCCCGCCCCGCGAGGACCTCGCCCGTCGCCGAGATCGGTGTGTCGCCGTCGAGATCGGCTGCCGACGCACCGACGTCGAGGGCGACACACCGATCTCGGCGGGTGCGCGGGGGGGTGCGCGGAGGGGTGCGGGGGCGGATTCGGTCGCGGGGGTTCGCGCGGGTAGTATCGGGGGGTTGCCTCGGCGAGGGACGTCGGACGGTCGCTCCACGACCCGTCGACGATCGGCCGGACGGCGCGCTCCGCACCCTCGGGTGCCCGGGACGCCCGACCGCGCGGATCGCGTCGGTGTCAGTCCGCCACTTCCGTGATCGACTGGGTGGCCCGCCTCCGCGTGCCCGTCCAGCGTCCCGCGTCGAGGCCACCACCGCCATCGCCTTGTCGTCCTTCTGCTCCTGGGAGTCCATCGTGTCCGAGGTCAAGCTCGCCGCCACCACCCGCACCGAGTTCGGCAAGGGTGCCGCCCGCCGGCTCCGTCGCGCCGCTCAGATCCCCGCCGTCCTGTACGGCCACGGCACCGAGCCGGTCCACGTCGCCCTGCCGGGCCACCAGACCATGCTCGCGCTGAAGCAGGCCAACGCCCTGTTCGAGATCGAGCTCGACGGCAAGGCGACCCTGGCGATCGCCAAGGACGTGCAGCGCGACGTGGTCAAGAACGTCATCGAGCACGTCGACCTGCTGATCGTCCGCCGCGGCGAGAAGGTCTCGGTCGAGGTCCCGGTCACGGTCGTCGGCGAGTCGGCCCCCGGCACCATCCACATCGTGGAGATCCAGACGCTGTCCCTCGAGGCCGAGGCGACGCACCTGCCGTCGCACGTCGAGGTCTCCATCGAGGGGCTCGAGGCCGGCACCGCGCTGTCCGCCGGCGAGCTGACCCTGCCGAAGGGCGCCGTGCTGGAGGGCGACCCGGAGCAGGTCATCATCACGGTCACGGTGCCGACCGTGTCCGCCGAGGACCGCGCCGCCGACGAGGCCGAGGCCGAGGCCGCCGCCGCCGCGGAGTGATCCACCCGGTGCGCCGGGTGCGCGCCGACCACGCTGGGGACGCCCGGTACCGTGCGACGGTGCCGGGCGTCCGGCATGCCGGGGCCGGGCCGGGGCACCGCCGGTGCCCGGGGCCCGGCACGAGGAAGGGAGTGGCGCCGCGATGAGCGAGGGGCGCTGGCTGGTCGTCGGCCTGGGGAACCCGGGGCCGCAGTACGCGGGGAACCGGCACAACGTCGGGCAGATGGTGCTCGACGAGCTGGCCCGGCGCGCCGGCGCGTCGTTCTCGTCGAAGGGCGGCGTGCTGTCCCGGCGCCCGCAGGCGGCGACCGCGGAGGTGCGCATCGG
>DAMBCY010000200.1:0-2504 GCA_032056255.1 Cellulomonas sp.
CGCTCGATGTCCTGACGGACCTTCTCGAGCGGCTGGCCCGTGTGGTGGGCCAGGGTCTCCTCGAGCCACTCGCGCATCCGGATCAGCTCGTTCGCGTGGATCTCGATGTCGGACGCCTGGGCGTAGCCGCCGCCCTCCATCGCGGGCTGGTGGATCAGCACGCGGGCGTTCGGCAGCGCGAGCCGCCGGCCCGGCGTGCCGGCCGCCAGCAGGACCGCCGCGGCGGAGGCCGCCTGGCCGAGGCACACCGTCTGGATCTGCGGCTTGATGTACTGCATCGTGTCGTAGATCGCGGTCAGCGCGGTGAACGAGCCGCCGGGCGAGTTGATGTAGAGCGTGATCGCGCCGTCCGGGTCCGTGGACTCCAGGACGAGCAGCTGGGCCATGACGTCGTCCGCGGAGGCGTCGTCCACCTGCACGCCGAGGAAGATGATGCGGTCCTCGAAGAGCTTGGTGTACGGGTCCTGCCGCTTGAAGCCGTAGGCGGTGCGCTCCTCGAACTGGGGCAGCACGTAGCGGGACGACGGGGACGCCGCGGACGTCCCCCCGATGCCGGCGTAGCCTCCGGCCAGGCGCCCGGCGCGGGCGATGAACTGCGACTCGGTGCTCACGGGTTCTCCTTCGAGAGGTCTGGGTGGTCGGCGCGGCGTCAGGCCGCGGTGCCGCCGCCGCCGGTGACGGCGCCGGCGTGGGTCACGACCTTGTCGACGAACCCGTACTCGAGGGCCTCGGGGGCGGTGAACCAGCGGTCCCGGTCCGAGTCGGCGGTGATCTGCTCGACGGACTTGCCGGTCTGCTCGGCGATCAGGCCCGCGAGGACCGTCTTCATGTGCAGGATCAGCTGGGCGTTGATCCGCACGTCCGTCGCGGTGCCGCCGATGCCGCCGGAGGGCTGGTGCATCATCACGCGGGCGTGCGGGGTCGCGTAGCGCTTGCCCTTCGCCCCGGACGACAGCAGGAACTGGCCCATCGAGGCCGCCATGCCCATCGCCACGGTCGCGACGTCCGGCTGGATGTACCGCATCGTGTCGTAGATCGCCATGCCCGCGGTGATCGAGCCGCCGGGCGAGTTGATGTACAGGAAGATGTCCTTCTCGGGGTCCTCCGCGGCGAGCAGCATCATCTGGGCGCAGATGGCGTTCGCGTTCTCGTCCCGGACCTCCGAGCCCAGCCAGATGATCCGCTCCTTGAGGAGCCGGTTGTAGATGGAGTCGTTCAGACCGAGTCCCCCGGACTCGGCCCGGGCGATAGCCGGCGTCTGGTCGTTCACGAAGGCTCCCTCGTCAGGCTTGGTTGCTTGCAGCGACCCTAACGCCAGCCCACGTGCCGGTTCGTCCCGCCGGCGCCCCGTTTCGCTGACGGCGCACGGGTGCTGCGCCCGGACGGAGAGGTCGAGGGTCCCCGGCGAGGTCGAGCCGTTCGCAGCGGTCCGCGCGAGCGACCCCTCGACCCCGGCGGGCGTGGGCGCACGAGAGCCCCGCACCGTCCGGTGCGGGGCTCTCGCCGCGAGCGGGAGGGCTCAGGCCTTGGCGTCCTCGGCGGGCGCCTCGTCCGTCTCCGGGGCCTCGGCGGCGGCCTCGGCCACGGCGTCCTCCAGCGCCGACTGGGCCGCGTCCTCCTCGTCGGAGCCGATGAACTCCGACAGGTCCACGGCCGCACCGGCGCCGTCGACGACGGCCACGCGGCGCAGGGCCACGGCCAGCGCCTTGGAGCGCGCCACCTCGGCCACCATCGCGGGGATCTGGCCCTGCTGGTCGACGGTCTGGATGAACGTGTTCGGGTCCATGCCGTACTGGCGGGACGCGCTCACCAGGTAGTCGACGAGCTCGCCCTGGGAGACCTTGACCTCGAGGTCCTCGGCGAGGGTGTCGAGCAGGATCTGGTTCCGCAGCGCGTCCGTCGCCTGCTCGGTGACCTCGGCGCGGTGCGTGTCGTCCTCGAGGCGGCCCTCGGACTCGAGGTGACGGTGCACCTCGGTCTCGACGGCGCCGGCCGGGACCGGGATCTCGACCTTCTCGAGCAGCTGCTCGAGCAGCACGTCGCGGGCCTGGACCGCCTGGTTCTGCGCCTTGACCTTGCCGGCCTGCTCGCGCACGTCGGCCAGCAGCTCCTCGACGGTGTCGAACTCCGACGCCATCTGGGCGAAGTCGTCGTCGGCCTCGGGCAGCTCGCGCTCCTTGACGGAGGTGGCCGTCACGGTGACCTGGGCGGTCTCGCCGGCGTGGTCGCCGCCGACCAGCGTGGTCTCGAACGACGTGGTCTCGCCCGCCGACAGGCCGGTGAGCGCCTCGTCGAGGCCCTCCAGCATGTTGCCGGTACCGATCTGGTAGGAGACGCCGGAGACCGTGTCGACCTCCTCGCCGTCGATCTTCGCGACCAGGTCGATGACCGCGAAGTCCTTGTCGGCGGCCGGGCGGTCGACGCCCACGAGGGTGCCGAAGCGCTCGCGCAGCGCGTCCAGACGGCCCTGCACGTCCTCGTCCGAGACCTCGAGGCCCTCGACC
>DAMBCY010000200.1:2514-7195 GCA_032056255.1 Cellulomonas sp.
GACAGGCCGTCCAGCGACGGGACCTCGATCTCGGGGCGGACCTCGACCTCGGCGGTGAACACCAGGTCGCCGTCGGTGTCGCCCGCCACCAGGCCGGGGACCTTCGTGACGTCGACCTCGGGCTGGCCGAGCGGGCGGAGCTTGTTCTCGCGCACGGCCTCGGCGTAGAAGCCGGACAGGCCCTCGTTGACCGCGTGCTCCATCACCGCGGGGCGGCCGACGCGCTGGTCGATGATGCGCGGCGGGACCTTGCCCTTGCGGAACCCGGGGATCGTCACCTGCTCCGCGATGTGCGCGTAGGCGTGATCGATGCTCGGCTTGAGCTCGTCGTACGGAACCTCGACGGTCAGCCTGACCTTGGTGGGCTCCAGGGTCTCGACGGCGCTCTTCACTTCAGTGGTCTCCAACTGCTCGGACGTTCGCCGGGGGTCCGGCGTGGGGTGCGGGGCGCACCGGCGAGGCGGCTCCTCGCTCCCCCGTGGTCGGCACGCTGCGGCGCGTGCGGGCATGGCTCGCCGCACCGGCCCGTCGATCCTACGGCACGGGCAGGGGGCCCCGCCAAAGCGCGCGGGACGGGTCAGCGGGTGCGACGGGCCGCGCGCCAGGAGCGCCAGGTACCCGTGGACCACAGCGCGCCGAGGACCAGCGGCACCTGGAACGGCAGCCGGGCGAGCCGCTTCGCGTCGCTGTCGAGCCCGAACGCGTCGGTGTGCGTCACGTACTGCGCGATGTTCCCCGGGAAGATCGCGACGAAGAACGCCGCCGCGAGCCACCCCACGGTCGCGCGGTGCCGCCGGGGCGCGGCGACGAGCGCGGCGCCGAGCGTGATCTCGACGACGCCCGAGCCGAGTACCACGGCGTCCTCGCCGACCGGGACCCACCCGGGGACCTGGGCCCGGAACTCCTCGCGCGCGAACGTGAGGTGGCTCGTGCCGGCGAGGAGGAGGACGGCGCCGAGCCCGAGCCGCGCGACCGTGCGCAGCGCACCGCCGCCGGCGTCCTCCGTCGTGGTCCCTGCTGCACCGCGTGCCATCTCGACTCCTGGGTGGACGACCTCGTCCACCCAGTGCAGCACAGCCGGGGCCGCACGGCAGCCGGACGCCCGGCCGGTCCCTCCCCCGGCGACGACCCCGCGGGTAGCGTGCGGGCCCATGACCACCGCGACCGTGCTGCGCACCGGCGTCGCGCTCGGGTCCCTGCTGGCCGTGGCCGTCGTCGTCACCGGGCTCGCGCGCGTGCCGGTGCGCCGCGAGGTGGTGGTCGCGGTGGCCCGCGCCGCGGCCCAGCTCGCCGTCGTGGCCGTCGTGATCGCGTGGGTGTTCCGGCACCCGGGTGCCGCCTGGCTGTACCTGGCGGTGATGCTCGGGGTCGCGGCGTGGACGTCGACACGCCGCGTGGGTCTGGGCGGCGGCACCTTCGCCGCCCTGCTGCTCGCCGTCGCGGCAGGCACCCTGACCGCGGTCGTGCCGGTCGTGGCCAGCGGGGCGCTGCGGCTCGGAGCCCCCACCCTGCTGCCGTTCACCGCGCAGGTCATCGGCGGAACCATGGCCGCCGCGTCGGTGACCGGCCTGCGGCTGCGGGACGACGTCCGCTCCGGGTGGGACGTCGTCGAGGGCTGGCTCGCGCTGGGCGCCACCCCGCGGCAGGCGGTCGCGGCGCACGGGCGCCGGGCCGTCGCCCGCGCCCTCGCCCCGGCGGTCGACCAGACGCGCGCGGCCGGGCTCGTCACCCTGCCGGGGGCCTTCGTCGGGCTGCTGCTCGGCGGGGCGAGCCCGGCGCAGGCGGCGCAGGTCCAGCTGCTCGTGCTCGTCGGGCTGCTCGCGGCGCAGGCGGTGGCGGGCGTGCTGACCGTGCGGCTGCTCGCGACGCGGCTCGGCGCCCTGAGACCGGCCTGACGACGAGGTCCTGCCGGGCCGGTGGCGGCGCCGGCGGGTGCGGTCGTCCTGCTCCCGGCCCGCGGCCGGCCTCTCGTAGGCTCGGGCGAGGAGCGGACGAGAGGGTGGGGCCGATGACCGCGCACGACGGCGCCGGGGTGCGCGGCCGCACCGCCGCGACCCTCGCCGTGTCGCTGGTCCTCGTCGAGCTCCTCGCCGGCATGCAGCGCTACCTGTCGCAGACCGTCCTGCCCCTGGTGGCGGCCGAGCTCGACGGCGCGCACCTGTACGGCCCGCTCGACGCCGCCGCGCAGGCCCCGATGTTCCTCACGATGCCGCTCGGCGCCTGGCTGCTGTCCCGGTTCCGGGTGGGCCGCCTCATGGTCGTGCTGACCCTCGTCACGGTCGCCGGAGCCGTGACCTGCGCGGTCGCGCCGTCGATGGGGGTGTTCATCACGGGGACCGCCGTGCGCGCCGCGGCGGCGGGCGCCCTCGCGACGGTCGGCATGGGGGCGATCGGCCGCGGGCTGCCGCCCCGGTACCGCCAGCTGGTCCTGGCGGCGATGTCGGGCGTCTGGGTGTTCTCCTCCGTGCTCGGCCCCGTCTACGCGGTCGGGGTGGCCTCGCACCTGGGCTGGCGGTGGGCGATGGTCCTGTACCTGCCCCTCCTGCTGCTGGTCCGCCTGCTCGTCGCCCGGTCGATGCCCGAGCGCACCACCGAGGTCCCGCCCGAGCCGGCGCCGTGGGCCTGGGCGCTGGTGCTCGCGGCGGGGTCGGCGGTGCTGTCGCTGCCGCTCGGCGCGTGGTGGGCCGCGGCGGTGCTCGTCGGGGCTGCCGCGGTGCTCACCGCCGCCACGCGGATCCTGCCCCGCGGCACGCCGAGCGCCCGGGACGGGCGGCGGGCCGCGCTCGCCGCGCTCGGCGTCACGGCCGCGGTCTACTTCGGCGCGTCGATGGTGCTGTCCGTCGTGGCGCACGACGCGTTCGGGCTCGCGGCCACCCGATACGGCTTCGTACTCGCCGCCCCCGGTTTCTGCTGGGCGGTCGCGGCGCTCTGGACGGGCTCCCACCCGGCGGCGGACGAGCCGCGGATGCGCCGACGGGCCGCGAGCGCCGGGGCGACCCTCGGCGTCGGCGTCCTGGTCCTGCTGCTGACGACGCTCCTCGCCCGCGACGCCGGCGCGGCGTTCACCGGCCTCCTGGCCGGCGCCGCCCTGCTCGGGGCCGGCATGGGCACCGTCTACCCCGACCTGCTCGGGCGGTGCCTCGCCCGCCCGGCGGTCGACGACGGCATCTCGGACGACCGGATGGCGGCCGCCGTGGTGGTCGCGGAGTCCGTGGGCATGGCGCTCGCGACGACGACCGCCTTCGCCTGGCTGGGCGGGGCCGGCGGCGACCCGGACGAGGCGCTGCACCGGGCCCGGCTGCTGTACCTGGCGCTCGTGCCGCTCGCGGTGGTCGTGGCGCGGCGGCTGCTCGCGGCGAGCCGGGACGGCGCGCGGGGCTGAGAGCCGTCGGGACGGGCGGTCCGAGGCCGCGCGCCGACGGTCGAGCCGGGTCGAGTCGGGATGGCGGGATTCGAACCCACGACCTTCCGCTCCCAAAGCGGACGCGCTACCAACCTGCGCCACATCCCGTCACGGGAAGTCTAGTGGCGGCGGGGCGGCTCGGACGTCGCCGTCGGAGCGGGTACCCTGGTCCGGCGGCCCGGAGCCCGGGCCTGCGCGGATGTAGCTCAATGGTAGAGCCTCAGTCTTCCAAACTGATCACGCGGGTTCGATTCCCGTCATCCGCTCCCCCGATCGCGGGACGCCGTGCCCGGCCCCTGGCCCCGGCGCCGTCCACCACGGCAGGATGCCTGCCGTGGACACCGCAGACCCCGCACCGACCGACCTGCCGGCGCCCGCGCCCCGCCGACGACGGGTCGCCCTCGCCCCCGGGGCCGTCGCGGTCGTGGCCGTGCTCGCGACCGGCGGGGCGCTCCTGGCGTCCTCGGCCGGCCGGACCGCCCCGGCGCTGCCCGCACCGCTCGGGACGGCCTCTGCGGTGCCGACGCCGCTGCCCGTCCCGCGCGAGGTCGACCTCAGCGACGAGGAGCCGGCCTACGCCCCGGTCGACGAGCAGACCATGACGTGGCTGACCGACCTGCAGCTCGCGCTCGCGGACGACCCCGGCTTCGGCACCGTCGCGATCTCGGCCGACCGCGCGACCGTGACGATCACGTGGTTCGGCGACCGCAGCCCGGCGCTGGAGGAGCAGGTCGCCGCCGCGCCCGACGGTGTCGCCGTGGTCGTCCGGCCCGCCGACTTCGCGCCCGCCGAGCTCCAGGACCTGGTGCGGGAGGCGATGACGCCCGACCTGCTGCCGGGGGTCCGCGTCACGATGGGCGGCGCCGAGAACGACGGGTCGGGCCTGCGCCTCGGCATCGAGGAGCTGCCGCCGGGCCGGACGCTCGAGGAGGTCGCCGCGCAGCTGGCCGACGCCCTGGGCCGGCCGGACGTCCCGATCACCCTCGAGGTCGCCCAGGTCACGGCCGCGAGCGCCTGAGCCGGGCCGGCACCGCACCGTCGCCGCGCGCGCCCAGCCAGGCCAGCGCCCCGTGCGCCGCGGCCACGCCGCTGCTGAACGTCGCCTGCAGCAGGTACCCGCCGGTGGGCGCCTCCCAGTCGAGCATCTCCCCCGCGACGAACGTGCCGGGCAGCGCCCGCAGCATCAGGGCGTCGTCGACCTCCGACCACCGGATGCCGCCCGCCGAGGAGATGGCCCTGTCGATCGGCATCGTCGCGGTCACCGTCACGGGCGCGGCC
>DAMBCY010000201.1:0-7176 GCA_032056255.1 Cellulomonas sp.
AGAGCGACCGGCTCACCTCGGAGCTCGCCGCGGCCGACGAGGAGCTGTCCGACCTGCTCCGCAACTCCGGCGACGGCGCGGGCGACGACCAGGCCGACTCGGGATCCAGCGCCCTCGAGCGCGAGCACGAGCTCACCCTGGTCAACAACACCCGCGACATGCTCGAGCAGACCACCCGCGCCCTCGCCCGCATCGAGGCCGGCACGTTCGGCCGCTGCGACTCGTGCGGCGAGGCGATCGGCAAGGCGCGGGTGCAGGCCTTCCCGCGGGCGACGCTCTGCGTGACCTGCAAGCAGCGCGAGGAGCGCCGCTGACCACGATGCGCTCGACGGACGCCTGACGGCCCCCGGCTGGTGCCGGGGGCCGTCGCACGCCCGTAGACTCCTGCGCGATGTCCCAGAGCCCTGGCCGCGAGCCCGCCGCCGAGACCCCCGAGCCTGCTCCCGACGCCGCCGTGCTCGACGTGCCCGACGTGCCTGGCGTGCCCGACGCGTCGGCGGTACCCCCCGAGCACCACCGGCACGTGCAGCCCGACCCGCCGTCCGGGCGCCGGCGCCGGCTGGTGACCGGTCTCGTCGCGCTCGCCGCCGTGACGCTCGTGCTGGACCAGGCCACCAAGGCCTGGGCGCTGGCGGCCCTGGACGAGGGCGTGCGGCACCAGGTCGTCGGCGACCTGCTCGGTCTGCAGCTGCTGTTCAACCCCGGCGCCGCCCTCGGGCTCGCCACCGGCACCACCTGGCTGCTCACGGTGGTCGCCGTGACGGTCGTCGTCGTCATCGTCCGGGTCTCGCGCCGGCTGGGCTCGCGCGGCTGGACCGTCGCGCTCGGCCTGCTGCTCGGCGGTGCGCTCGGCAACCTGGTCGACCGGATCATCCGGGACCCGGGGCTCGGCCGGGGGCACGTCGTCGACTTCATCGCCTACGCCGACTGGTTCGTCGGCAACGTCGCAGACATCGCGATCGTCGTCGCCGCCGGTCTGCTGATGCTGCTGTCGCTGCGCGGCGTGCGGCTGGACGGCACCCGCGAGGGTACGGGGCCCGGTGCGGCGGACGACGGCGTGCCGGCGGACGGCCCGGCGGGCCCGGTGCGCGCCGATGGCTGACGTCCGCACGCTCCCCGTGCCGGACGCGCTCGCGGGCGAGCGGGTGGACGCGGCGCTGTCCCGGATGCTCGGCCTGTCGCGCACCCGGGCCGCCGAGCTGGCCGAGGGCGGGTTCGTCCGGGTCGACGGCGTCGAGGTCGGGAAGTCGGCGCGGCTGCTGCCGGAGTCCTGGCTCGAGGTCGAGCTGCCGCCGGTCGCCCCCGTCCGCGCGGTGTCGTCGGAGGACGACGTGGCCGCGCTGCGGGTGGCGTACGAGGACGACGACGTCGTGGTCGTCGACAAGCCGGTCGGCGTCGCGGCGCACCCCTCGCCGGGCTGGACCGGGCCGACCGTGGTCGGCGTGCTGGCATCCCGGGGCTACCGGATCTCCACCTCGGGCGCGGCCGAGCGGCAGGGCGTGGTGCACCGCCTCGACGTCGGCACCTCGGGCCTCATGGTCGTCGCGAAGAGCGAGCACGCGTACACCGAGCTGAAGCGCGCCTTCAAGGAGCGCACGGTCGACAAGATCTACCACGCGCTCGCGCAGGGGCACCCGGACCCGACGACGGGGACGATCGACGCCCCGATCGGCCGGCACCCCGGCTCCGACTGGAAGTTCGCGGTCACGGCCGACGGCAAGCCCTCCGTCACGCACTACGAGGTCCTGGAGATGCTCCCGGCGGCCTCGCTCGTCGAGGTGCACCTCGAGACCGGCCGGACGCACCAGATCCGGGTGCACATGGCCGCGCTGCGGCACCCCCTGGTGGGCGACCTCACGTACGGCGCGGACCCCGCGCTCGCGCAGCGGGTCGGGCTGTCCCGGCAGTGGCTGCACGCGATGCGCCTCGGCTTCGCGCACCCGGCGGACGGGCGGCGGGTCGAGGTCACCAGCGCCTACCCCGCGGACCTCGCGGCGGCGCTCGAGACGCTGCGCGACGGGTACCGCTGACGCCGGCGGTGTGACGTCCGCCGGACGCGGAGGACGTCCCGTGCGGCGGCTCCGGGGTGTCGGAGGCGGCACCTAGGATGGCGGGCATGGCTTCATCGGGCTCCGACTTCGTCCACCTGCACGTCCACTCCGAGTACTCGATGCTGGACGGCGCGGCCCGGGTCCCGGAGATGCTCGCGGAGGCGCAGCGGCTCGGCCAGTCGGCGATGGCGATCACCGACCACGGCTACCTGTTCGGCGCGTTCGACTTCTACTCGCAGGCCAGGAAGCTCGGCATCAAGCCGATCATCGGCGTCGAGGCCTACGTCACGCCCGGCACGAGCCGGTTCGACCAGACGCGCGTGCGCTGGGGCGAGGCGCACCAGGCCTCGGACGACGTCTCCGCACGCGGCGCCTACACGCACATGACGCTGCTGTCGCGGACCACCGCCGGCATGCACAACCTGTTCCGGATGGGGTCGCTGGCGTCCCTCGAGGGGCAGATGGGCAAGTGGCCGCGCATGGACCGCGAGCTGCTGCAGACCTACGCGGACGGGCTGATCGCCACCTCAGGCTGCCCGTCCTCCGAGGTCCAGACCCGGTTGCGGCTCGGGCACTGGGACGAGGCCGTGCGGGCCGCCGGGGAGCTGCAGGACGTCTTCGGCCGGGAGAACTTCTTCGTCGAGGTCATGGACCACGGCCTGGAGATCGAGCGCCGCACGATCAAAGACCTGATCCGGCTCGCCGAGCAGATCGGCGCGCCGCTGGTCGCCACGAACGACCTGCACTACACGACCAAGGACGACGCGCACGCGCACGAGGTGCTGCTCGCGGTGCAGTCCGGGTCGACCCTCGACGAGCCGACGTACGACCAGGGCGGGTCGCGGTTCGCGTTCGGCGGCGACGGCTACTACGTGAAGTCCGCGGAGGAGATGCGCCGCACGTGGGCCGAGCTGCCCGAGGCGTGCGACAACACCCTGCTGATCGCCGAGCGGTGCGAGGTCGAGTTCCCGACCGGCGCCAACTACATGCCCCGGTTCCCGGTCCCCGCCGGCGAGGACGAGAACTCCTGGTTCGTCAAGGAGGTCGAGCGGGGCCTGCTGCGCCGCTACGACGGCAGCATCCCGGACGACGTCCGCAAGCAGGCGGAGTACGAGACCGGCATCATCGTCCAGCTCGGGTTCTCCGGCTACTTCCTCGTCGTCGCGGACTTCATCGGCTGGGCGCGCGAGCAGGGCATCCGCGTCGGGCCGGGCCGCGGGTCCGCGGCCGGGTCGATGGCCTCGTACGCGATGGGCATCACCGAGCTCGACCCGCTGCGGCACGGGCTGATCTTCGAGCGGTTCCTCAACCCCGAGCGCGTGTCCTGGCCCGACGTCGACGTCGACTTCGACGAGCGCCGGCGCGGCGAGGTCATCCGGTACGTCACCGAGAAGTACGGCGACGACCGGGTGGCGCAGATCGTCACCTACGGCACGATCAAGGCCAAGCAGGCGCTCAAGGACTCCTCGCGCGTGCTGGGCATGCCGTTCGCGATGGGCGACAAGCTCACCAAGGCGATGCCGCCGGCCGTGATGGGCAAGGACATCCCGCTGTCGGGCATGTACGACCCGGAGCACCCGCGCTACGCCGAGGCGGAGGAGTTCCGGCAGGTCGTCGCGGCGGACCCGGAGGCGCAGCGCGTCCTGGAGACCGCGCGCGGCCTGGAGAACCTCAAGCGCCAGTGGGGCGTGCACGCCGCCGGCGTGATCATGTCCAGCGAGCCGCTCATCGACATCATCCCGATCATGAAGCGGCCGCAGGACGGCGCCGTCATCACGCAGTTCGACTACCCGACGTCCGAGGGCCTCGGCCTGATCAAGATGGACTTCCTCGGGCTGCGGAACCTCACGATCCTCGACGACGCGCTGCGCAACATCGTCATGAACGGCAAGCCGCCGATCGAGCTCGAGGACATCGAGCTCGACGACAGGCCGACCTACGAGCTGCTCGGCCGGGGCGACACCCTCGGCGTGTTCCAGCTCGACGGCGGGCCGATGCGCGCCCTGCTGCGCCAGATGCGCCCCGACAACTTCGAGGACATCTCCGCCGTCATCGCGCTGTACCGGCCCGGCCCGATGGGCATGAACTCGCACACGAACTACGCGCTGCGCAAGAACGGCCTGCAGCCCAACACCCCGATCCACCCGGAGCTCGAGGAGCCCCTGGCGGAGGTCCTCGACGGCACCTACGGCCTGATCGTGTACCAGGAGCAGGTGCAGAAGGCCGCGCAGGTGCTCGCCGGGTACTCGCTCGGCCAGGCCGACCTGCTGCGCCGCGCGATGGGCAAGAAGAAGAAGGAGATCCTCGACAAGGAGTTCGTGCCCTTCGAGGCCGGCATGAAGGAGCGCGGCTACTCCAAGCCCGCGATCCAGGCGGTCTGGGACACCCTGGTGCCGTTCGCCGGCTACGCGTTCAACAAGGCGCACTCCGCCGGCTACGGCGTCGTCTCCTACTGGACGGCGTACCTCAAGGCGAACTACCCGACCGAGTACATGGCGGGCCTGCTGACGTCCGTCGGCGACGACAAGGACAAGTCGGCGCTGTACCTCAACGAGTGCCGCCGCATGGGGATCACGGTGCTGCCGCCGGACGTCAACTCGTCCGCCGGGCTGTTCACCGCGGTCGGCGTCGACATCCGGTTCGGGCTCACCGCCGTCCGCAACGTGGGGGCGAACGTCGTCGAGGCGATCGTCCGCACCCGGGAGGAGAAGGGCGACTTCACGTCCTTCACCGACTTCCTGGACAAGGTGCCGGCCGTGGTCTGCAACAAGCGCACCATCGAGTCCCTCATCAAGGCGGGCGCGTTCGACTCCCTCGGGCACGCGCGGCGCGCCCTGCTGCTGGTGCACGAGCAGGCCGTCGAGTCCGTCATCGGGGTCAAGCGCAAGGAGGCCGAGGGGCAGTTCGACCTGTTCGCGGACCTCGGTCCTGCGGACGGCCCCGGCTTCTCCGTCCAGGTGCCCGACGTGCCGGACTGGGACAAGAAGCAGCGGCTGCAGTTCGAGCGGGAGATGCTCGGCCTCTACGTGTCCGACCACCCGCTGTCGGGGCTGGAGCACGTGCTGTCCGCCGCCGCCGACGTGTCGATCGCCACCCTGAACGCGGACGAGGCGCGCCCGGACGGGTCGACCGTCGTGGTGGCCGGGCTGGTCACGTCGCTGCAGCGCAAGATGTCCAAGCAGGGCAACCCGTGGGCGGCCGTGACGCTGGAGGACATGGAGGGCTCCGTCGAGATCATGTTCTTCGGCGAGACCTACCTGGCCTACTCCACGGTGCTCGCCGAGGACGCGGTGATCGTGGTCCGCGGCCGGGTGCGGCGCCGGGACGACGCGATGCAGCTGCAGGCCATGGAGGTCTCGCTGCCGGACCTGTCGGCAGTCGCCGACGCGCCGGTGGTCGTGACGCTCTCGGAGGCCCGGTGCATCCCGCCGGTGGTCGAGCGGCTGCGCGAGGTCATCAAGACGCACCCGGGCATCACGGAGCTGCACCTGCGGGTCACCCGGCCCGGCGGGCGCATCACCGTGCTGCGCGCGGGCGAGGGCCTGCGGGTCGAGCGCACGCCCGCCCTGTACGGGGACCTCAAGGCGCTCCTGGGCCCGGGCTGCATCCAGGCCTCGGCCGCCCCGGTCGGCGTCTGACCGGGTTCGTGCCGGCTCGTCCCCGCGCGCTCGGGCGTCGAGCGGGCAGCAGGGGTCGCCTCACGTGCCCCGCAGGCGACAGCTGCTGCCCGGCCGGTCGCGCCGGTCCGCGTGACCCGTGCGGGTGGGGAAGGTCCGAGGTCAGCCGACGGTGGCGCGCAGGGGGCCCGCGGGGGTCGCGACCCGGACCTCGTCTCCCCGGTGCAGCTGCCGGCCGCGCCGCGCCTCGGGCTCGCCGTTGACGGTGACCTCGCCCTCCTCCAGCAGGAGCCGGGCGTCGGCACCGGATCCGGCCAGCCCGGCGAGCTTGAGGAACTGCCCGAGGCGGATGGAGTCGTCGGAGATCGGCACGGAGGTCACCCGCACATCCTGCCAGCGCCCCGCTCGCGGCGTGGACGCCCCCGCGGCCGACCGGCCCCGCCCCTAGACTCGGTGGGGTGATCTCCCGCATCGACCTGCGTGGTCGCAGCCTGTCCCGTCGTGAGCTGCTCGAGGCGCTGCCCCGACCCGAGCTGGACGTCGAGTCCGCCACGGCGGCCGTCGAGCCGATCCTCGCGGACGTCCGCACCCGCGGTGCCGCGGCGCTGCGCGACCTCGCCGAGCGGTTCGACGGGGTGCGGCCCACGCACCTGCGCGTGCCCGCCGCCGCGATCGCCGCCGCCCTGGACGTGCTCGACCCGGCGGTCCGCGCCGCGCTGGAGGAGACCATCCGCCGGGTCCGGAGCGTGCACGCCGCACAGCGGCCCGCCGACCACACCGTGCAGGTCGCACCCGGCGCGCAGGTCCGGCAGCGCTGGATCCCGGTCCGGCGCGTCGGCCTGTACGTGCCCGGCGGCCTGGCGGTGTACCCGTCCTCGGTGATCATGAACGTCGTCGCGGCGCAGGCCGCGGGTGTCGGCTCGCTCGCGGTGACGTCGCCGCCGCAGCGGGACGACGACGGGCTGCCGGACGCGGTCGTGCTCGCGACGTGCGCGCTGCTCGGTGTGGACGAGGTCTACGCGGCGGGCGGGGCGCAGGCCGTCGCGATGCTGGCGTACGGCGCAGCGGGGTCCGAGGACGTCGACGGCGCGACGCTGTGCGAGCCGGTCGACGTCATCACCGGGCCGGGCAACGTGTACGTGGCCGCGGCGAAGCGCCTGGTGCGGGGGGTCGTCGGCATCGACGCGGAGGCCGGACCCACGGAGATCGCGGTGCTCGCGGACGCCACCGCGGACGCCGACCACGTCGCCGCCGACCTCGTCTCGCAGGCGGAGCACGACCCGCTGGCAGCGTCCGTGCTGGTCACACCGTCGGTCGAGCTCGCCGGCGCGGTCGAGGCGAAGCTGGTCGACCGGGTGCAGGTCACCCGGCACGCAGCCCGGGTCGCCCAGGCGCTGTCCGGTCCGCAGTCCGCCATCGTCCTCGTGGACGACCTGGAGGCCGGCCTGGACGTGGTGAACGCCTACGGTGCCGAGCACCTGGAGATCCAGACCGTCGACGCCGCCGCC
>DAMBCY010000202.1:0-7172 GCA_032056255.1 Cellulomonas sp.
GCGGCGTCATCAAGCGCGCGCTCGTCTCCATGTTCGCGGCCACGCGCTACCGGCTGTCCGCGTCGGCTACGCCGGCGCCGAACGACCTCGAGGAGCTGTGCAACCACGCCGACTTCCTCGGCATCATGGCGCCGCAGGAGATGCGGACGACGTTCTTCATCGCCGACTCACGCGGCGAGTTCATGCGGTACCGGCTCAAGGGCCACGCACGTGACGCGTTCTACGAGTGGCTCGCGTCCTGGGCTATCGCGTGCCGACACCCGCGGGATCTCGGTTTCGAGCAGGACGGCTACGACCTGCCGCCGCTGCGGATCCACGACCACATCGTCGACACGGGCTGGACCGCCGAGGGCGAGCTCTTCACCGACGAGCTGGCCGGCGTGACGCAGCGGGCGCAGGTCCGCCGAGACACCCTCGCGGCCCGTGTCGAGGCGACACTCGCCCTGATCGCCGCGGGAGCGGATGACCGGTGGCTGGTGTGGGTCGGACGCAACGACGAGGCCGACGCTGTCGTGGCGGGCCTCGCCGACGTCACCCTGCCCGGACCGGTCGTCGAGGTCCGTGGCACCGACGACGCCGACGAGAAGGCGAAGCGGCTCGCGGCGTTCGCGAACGGCGACGCACAGGTGCTCGTCACGAAGCCGTCGATCGCCGGCATGGGCCTGAACTTCCAGGTCTGCTCCCGGATGGTCTTCGTCGGCCTCGGCGACTCCTACGAGCAGTACTACCAGGCGATCCGCCGCTGCTGGCGGTACGGGCAGACGCGCCAGGTCGACGCGCACATCGTCGTCGCCGACGTCGAGCGCCCGATCGTGCGCAACGTCCGGGCCAAGGAGTCCACCGCCGCCGCCACGACCGACGGGCTCATCGCCGCGATCGCGTCCGAGAACCGCCGCGAGCTGTTCGCCGGCACCTCCAAGAGCGACGACTACGAGCCGTCGCGCCCCCTCACCATCCCGACCTGGCTCAGGAGCGCAGCATGACCGACACCACCAGCACGACCGCGCGGATCATGGACGAGGCCTCCGGTGACGGCTGGCACCTCTGGAACGGCGACAGCGCCGAGGTACTGCCCGGCCTGCCCGACCACTCCGTCGACCTGGCGGTGTTCTCGCCGCCGTTCTCCTCGACGTACACGTACAGCCCGTCCGAGCGCGACCTCGGCAACGTCGCGTCCGACGCCGCGTTCTGGGACCAGTTCGCGTTCATCTCCCGCGAGCTCCTGCGCGTCATGAAGCCCGGACGCCTCGTCGTCGTGCACGTCGCCGACCTGCCCGCCTACGAGAACACGCACGGGTACTCCGGGCGCCGCGACTTCTCCGGCGACACCCTGCGGCACTTCACCGACGCCGGCTTCCTCTTCCACTCCAAGGTCACGATCGACAAGAACCCCCAGGCGCAGGCGATCCGCACCCACTCCAAGGGCCTGCTGTTCGTTCAGCTGCAGCGCGACGCCGCCGCGATGTGGCAGGCGTGGGCCGACTACCTGATCGTCCTGCGGGCTCCCGGGAAGAACGCCGAGCCCGTGCACACCGACCTCACCCAGGAGGACTGGATCCAGTTCGCGCGGCCCGCGTGGCCGGCGGGCGGCGGGGCGGAGGTCGACCAGGCGTCCGGGGAGTGGGCCGACACGCTCGCCTCGAACGTCTGGTACGGCATCCGTGAGACCGACGTCCTCGGGGTCCACGGGGCCCGGGAGAACGACGACGAGCGCCACCTCTGCCCCCTGCAGCTGCCCGTCATCGAACGCGCAGTGCGCCTGTGGTCCAACCCCGGCGACGTCGTCCTGTCGCCCTTCGCTGGGATCGGCTCCGAGGGAGTCGGCGCGCTCCGCAACGGCCGGAAGTTCATCGGCTCCGAGCTCAAGCCCTCGTACTTCCGCGTCGCATCGCGGAACCTCTCCGCGGCCGCCACCGAGCAGCACGCCGGGACCCTCTTCGACGACCCGGAGGTGCCGGCGTGATCCCCACGACGACCGACCTGCCCGGCACGTACATCTCCACGGTGCCGCTGTTCAACAAGGCCACCGTCCGCGCCGCGGCGCTCACCGCCGCCGAGCACGCGACCGACGCCGGCGAGGCCTCCATGTTCCTCGCGCAGCTCGGGCTCTGCGGGCAGGAGCTCCGACCACAGGTCGTGCCCCTCGCGTGCGGGCACCCATCCACCGAGGGCATGCGCCGCCCCGCGCAGAACGGGGTGTTCTGCCGCGCCTGCAACCGCGACCAGCAGCGCACCCGCGACGACCAGAAGGACGCAGCATGAGCCGCGACGACCAGCCCGTGCCGTGCCGGCACCTGCGCGCCCAGCACCAGCACGGTACGCACCTCGCACACGACAAGGACGGCTGCCGCTGCCCGGAGTGCGTCGCCGCGGCCCGGCGCCACGGCAAGCAGCAGGCGTACCGCACCGCGACCGGCACCTCGTCCTACGTGCCCGCGGACCGCGCACGCAGCCACGTGCGTGCCCTGCCCGACGCCCTCACCGTCGGCCAGATCGAGCGACGCTCGGGCGTGAACCGCACGGCCATCCGCGTCCTGATCGGCGACTTCCCCGGGCGGCCCCCGGTCAGGCGGATCACCCGCACCACCGAGGCGGCGCTGCTGGCGGTCACCGCACAGCGGGTCGGCGACGAGAGCGACGGACTCGTCGATGCCACCGGCACCCGACGCCGCCTCCGGGCGCTCGTCGCCCTGGGGTGGCCGCTGAAGCACCTGCAGCTCCGCCTCGGGTTCTCGACCCGCACCGTGTGGCTCCTGGCCGGGTCGACCGCGTCGGACGAGGCCGCCCTGGTGAACGTCCGCACGCGGGACGCCGTCCGCCGCCTGTACGACGACCTGTCGCTCACCATCCCCGCGCCGGGGCGCGCGACCACCCGCGCGCGGAACATCGCCGGCGCGCGCGGATGGCCGCCGCCGCTCGCGTGGGACGACGACCTCATCGACGACCCCGCGGCGACGCCCGCCGACTGCGCGACCACGGCGCCCGTCATCGACCACGTCGCCGTCGAGCTCGCCGTCGAGATCGGTGGGGTGCATCTCAACCGCGAGGAGCGGCTCCTCACGGTCGAACGCCTCGCGCGAGCGGGTCTCTCCGACGCCGAGATCGCCCAGCGGGTCGGCGCGACCGCCAAGACCGTCCTGCGGGACCGCCAGCAGCTCGACGTCGCCTCCCGATGGCAGGTCGCATCGTGACCGCCCTGACGCGTCGCGAGCAGTGCCTACTGCTCGACATCCTCGGCCCGGGCTGGATGCTCGCGTGGATGCTGCTCGACGACGACGGCATCGACCACGTCCGGTCGAGCTGGCTCGGCGGGCACGTGCGTTCGGTCCGCTCGGGCTTCGCGGACGACGGCCGCACCTTCTTCCAGGTCGGCAAGCGGGGTGTCGCGCTCGGGCGCATCGAGCGCGACCCCGTCGGGTTCGTCCCGGCGGAGGTCATCACATGGGCCAGCATCCGAGCCCACCGAGCAGCCCTCCCGGTGGCCGTGATCGAGACGATCCGCGAGGCGCGCGTCGCCGCACTCGAGCACCAGCGCGCCTACCCGACATTCCACCGCCCTGCCGACCCCGGGGAGTTCGCGGACGCGCACATCGCCTTCCACCGCGACGTCGTCCAGCCGTGGGCCACCGAGCTGACCCGCCTCACCATCGCCGAGCGCGATGCCGTCCTCGCTGCGTTCCCGGACACGACCGACGACGAACCCACCGACCTGTTCGAGGTCCTCGCCCTGCTCGACGGAGACCGCTCATGATCATCACCACGCGCCGAATCCGGCGCACACACTGCCTCGACTGCGGCGTCGAACTCAGCGATGCGAACGCGTACCGCAAGAACCGCCGCACGCGCGGCTGGCGCTCCCGATGCCGCCTCTGCTCGGCGCGTCACCGCCGCCAGGTCCACGACCGGCACGAGGACGAGCGCCGCGCGCTCGTGACTCGCGAGGCCTGCGACATCTGCGGCGCCACCGAGACGCTGACGCGCAACGGTCAGGTCCGGCGTCCGACGCTCGACCACGACCACCAGACCGGTGCGTGGCGTGGGCTGCTCTGCTCGCGCTGCAATACCGGGCTCGGGCACTTCCGCGATGACCCCGCCCTGCTCCGCTCAGCGGCCGCGTACATCGAGAACCCTCCTGGACTGGAGCTGGCCGCATGACCACCGCCCTGGCCGCGCACGCCTACCTCGCCCGGCAGGCGACCGTGGCCGCCGACCGGGCCCGCCGCGGCGTCAGGACCTGCAGGTGCGGCGCCGAGTACGCGCCCACCCCGGACGGACGCCGCCAGCACCGAATCCTGCAGCTCCACACCCCCCAGCCAGCACGAGAGGAGGACCGCTGATGCCCCGCGATCGCGCGCTGCTCAACATGGCGATCTGGCAGGACGCGGACTTCCGGGCCCTGCCTGTCCCTGCCCAGCACCTGTACTTCGTCCTGTGGACCCACCCGGGGCTGTCCTACGCCGGGGTCGTCGACTGGCGGCCCGGGCGCCTGGCCGCGATGGCCGGCGGCTGGTCCGCTGACGACGTCGAGGCCGCGGCCGCGTGCCTCGAGCACCGGCTGTTCATCGTCGTCGACCACGACACCGAGGAGGCACTCGTGCGGTCGTACGTGCGCTTCGACGGGCTCATGAAGCAGCCGAACCTCGGGGTGTCGTTCGCCCTGGCCTATGCCGCCGTCGCGTCGGCGGACGTCCGGGGCGTCATCGTGCATGAGGCCCACAAGCTCCACGACCGGGAGCCGTCCCTGCCGTCCTGGGGGCGCGCACAGGTCCGCGACGTACTGGCCCAGCCTGCCGTCGACCCGCGGTCCCGGGCGCTGCCGGGCGACCCGTTCGCGTCCCGGTTGACCCCGGCGTTGACCCTTGCGGTGACCCCCCGGTTGACCCATCCGGTGACCCCGGCTGCGGGCGAACCTGACCCTTCCGGTGACCCCGGCGGTGATACGCCCCCTACTACATCTACTACTACATCTACTTCCTACTTCTCCGGCACCAGTTCGCCGGACGCCCCCGCCGACGCACCCGCTGCCGCGGGCGCCCGACCGACGTCGAAGGCGAAGAACACCCGCGGGGCACGCATCCCGCAGCCGTTCATCGTCACCCCCGACATGGTCACCTGGGCACGCCGTGAGACCCCCGGCCTCGACCACCGGGCCGTCACCGCCCGGTTCGTCGACTACTGGACCGCCGTGCCCGGCGCGAGAGGCGTGAAGCTCGACTGGGTCGCGACCTGGCGGAACTGGATGCGCCGCGAGCACGAGGGCATCGGCGCCCGACCAGGCACCGACCGGCCACGCACCGGTGCCTCCGTGTGGGGCAACGTCGTCCGCGCCGACGGCGAGGCCACGGCATGAACGACAACCTCATCCCCCACGACGAGGCCGAGAAGAGCGTCCTCGGGTCGATGCTGCTGCGCCGGACCGCCATCGACGAGGTCGCCACGGTCCTCGAACCGGGGGACTTCTACAAGCCCGCCCACGAGACGATCTACACGGCCGTGCTGTCCATGCACCACCGCGGCGACGCGGTCGACGGCCTCACCCTCAGCGACGAACTCACCAAGACCGGAGACCTCGCGCGCTGCGGCGGCGCGCTCTACATCCACGACCTCCTCGCGGTCGTCCCGACCACCGCCAACGTCGGGTTCTACGCCCGGATCGTCGCCGAGCAGGCCATCCGCCGACGCCTGCACACCACGGGCACACGCATCGTGCAGCTCGCCGCCGGCGGGGAAGGCGACGTGCACGAACTCGTCGAGACCTGCCGCACCGAGATCGACTCCGTGTCCCGGGCCACCGCCACCACCGGGTGGGTGTCCGCCGACCTCGACGAGACCATCCAGGACCTCGAACAGCCCACCCCGACCGTCCCGACCCCATGGCCGGACCTGAATCACCTCATCGGCGGGTGGGCACCCGGACGGCTGTACATCGTCGGCGCACGCCCCGCCGTCGGGAAGTCCCTCGTCGCCGTCAACGCCGCCGCCGCCCTCGCCGCCACCGGCCCCGTCGCGTTCAACACCCTCGAGATGTCCCGCCAGGAAGTCCACCACCGGCTCGTCTCCTCGATCGCCGGGGTACCGATGACCCGCCTCACCGAGCACCGGCTCAACGGCCTCGACTGGCAGCACATCGCCGAGCACCGCGCGGAACTCGACGCGCTGCAACTGTCCATCGACGACCGGTCCGCGATCACCGCCACCGACGTCGCCTCCCACGCCCGCACCGTCGCCCGCAAGGCCCCCGTCGCCGCGGTGTTCGTCGACTACATCCAGCTGATGGCGTCGACCGCCCGCACCGAGAACCGCCAGCAGGAAGTCTCGGCGTTCTCCCGCCGGCTCAAGCTCCTCGCCCGCGAACTCGCCTGCCCCGTCATCGCCCTGTCACAACTCAACCGCGGCCTCGAGTCCCGCGCGGACAAGCACCCCACGATGGCCGACCTGCGGGAGTCCGGGGCCCTCGAACAGGACGCCGACGTCGTCCTCCTGCTGCACGTCGAGGAGAACCGCCCCGACCTCATGCAGATGGCCGTCGCGAAGAACCGCCACGGCATGACCGGGGCCATCGAGCTCGAACGCGAAGGCGCGCTCGCCCGCGTCATGCCCGCCCGGTGGCGACCGCACCAAGCCGCGATGTGAGAGGAGACCCGATGACCGCCCTGCGCACGACCGCGGAGTGCACGTACACCGACCGCGACCACCCCACCGGCTGCGGATGGACCACCGAAGGCCCCAGGTCGTACCCCGCCGCCGAGAAGCACACCCGCACCACCGGACACGGCACCACCGTCCGGGCCGTACCCATCGAAGTCGACGAGCCGACAGCACCCATCGACACCACCACGAAGGAGCACCGATGAGCACCAGGACCACGACGACCGAGATCATCCCGGGCGTCACCGCCACCAACACCACCGAGATCACCGACTGGACCCGCCTGGGCGAGTTCATCGCCGACGGGACCAGCGAGGACCAGGCGAATCTCCTCGCCGGGATCGCGGCCGGCTTCCGGGGCTTCGGCTCGAACGGCTTTTTCCGGGGCCTGATGCAGGCCGAGTACATCCGCGAGGCACTCAACAACCACCCGGACCGCGAGGGCGTGCAGTGGCTCATCCGAGAACTGCACATCCGGATCAACGACACCACCGAGGCCACCCGATGACCGCCGACGACCCCGC
>DAMBCY010000203.1:0-6715 GCA_032056255.1 Cellulomonas sp.
CGGGGGCGTGAACCGGCAGTACGGGCTGGCCTGCGCGATCTCGATCCTGATCTTCCTGATCGTCGCGACGATCTCCGCCGTCAGCTTCCGGCGGACCCGCGCCCTCGAGGAGCTGAGCTGACATGGCCACGGACCTGACGACCGCCGCGACCGCGGCCCGCACAGGAGACGCCCCGTGCCGGGTGTCCCGCTCCCGCTGGTGGCGTGAGACCGGCTGGCGGCACGTCGTCGCCCTCGCCGCCCTGGTGTTCGCGATCTTCCCGATCCTGTACGTGCTGTCCTCGTCGCTGAACCCGTCCGGGTCGCTGACGGGCTCGAACCGGCTGTTCGCGACCGTGTCGACCCAGAACTACGTCGACCTGTTCACCGACCCGGTGCACCCGTACGCGAAGTGGTTCGGCAACACCCTGGTGATCGCCGGTGTCACGGCCGTCGGCACCGTCTTCCTGGGCGCGTGCGCGGCCTACGCGTTCTCGCGGTTCCGGTTCCGCGGCCGGCGCGGCGGGCTGCTGTCGCTGCTGCTGATCCAGATGTTCCCGCAGCTGCTCGCCTACGTCGCGATCTTCCTGCTGCTGGTGACGTTCAAGGAGCTGTTCCCGGCCATCGGGCTGGGCAGCCGGTTCGGCCTGATCCTCGTGTACCTCGGCGGGGCGCTCGGCGTGAACACCTACCTGATGTACGGGTTCTTCAACACCGTCCCGCGCGAGCTCGACGAGGCGGCCAAGATCGACGGCGCCAGCCACGCGCAGACGTTCTTCACGATCATCCTGCGGCTGGTCGCGCCGATCCTCGCCGTGGTCGGGCTGCTGTCGTTCGTCGGCACGTTCTCGGACTTCCTCATCGCGTCCATCGTGCTGGTCGACCCGGACAAGCAGACGCTCGCGGTCGGCCTCTACCAGTTCGTCAGCCAGCGGTTCTCGGAGTACTGGGGCGTCTTCGCCGCCGGTGCCGTGATCGCGGCGGTCCCGGTGATCCTCCTGTTCCAGTTCCTGCAGCGCTACATCGTGTCCGGCCTGACCGCCGGGTCCGTGAAGGGATGAGCATGTCGGCCCGCCACCTCCTCGACGTCCCGCACCACGA
Organism: Cellulomonas sp.; assembly: GCA_032056255.1. GTDB lineage: Bacteria > Actinomycetota > Actinomycetes > Actinomycetales > Cellulomonadaceae > Cellulomonas. The sequence goes on from DAMBCY010000203.1 coordinate 1,081, forward strand.
CGGCTCCGAGCTCTACGCCCCGACGGGCGTCCCGGCGCTCGGTGACGTCGTCCCCGTCCGGCTCCGCGTGCCGGAGGGGACCCCCGAGCGCGCCGTCTGGGTGCGCACCGTCCGGGACGCCGAGCCGCACATGGTCGAGGCGCGGCCGGACCGCACCGTCGCGGGGGAGCGCTGGTACGTCGCCGACGTCCCGGTGCACAACCCGGTGACGTCGTACCGCTGGCTGCTCGACGAGCCCGGTGGGTACCGCTGGCTCACCGGCCGCGGGGCGTTCGACCGGGACGTCACCGATGCCGGCGACTTCCGGCTCACCGTGCACCCGGACGCGCCCGGCTGGCTGTCCGACGCGGTGGTCTACCAGATCTTCCCCGACCGGTTCGCCCGCTCGGGCAGCGGCCACGCCCTGCCCGACTGGGCCGTCCCCGCCGCGTGGGACGACGAGCCCGTGGGCCGCGGGCCGCACACGCCCGTGCAGCTGTACGGCGGCGACCTCGGCGGGATCGAGCAGCGCCTCGACCACCTGCAACGGCTCGGCGTGGACACCGTCTACCTGACGCCGGTGTTCCCGGCCCGGTCGAACCACCGGTACGACGCGACCACGTTCGAGCACGTCGACCCGCTGCTCGGCGGGGACGCCGCCCTGGCGTCGCTGTCCCGGGCGCTGCACGGCCGGGGGATGCGGCTGGTCGGGGACCTGACCACCAACCACACCGGCGCCACGCACGAGTGGTTCGAGCGGGCCGCGGCCGACCCGTCCGCGGACGAGCGCGGCTTCTACTACTGGGACGGATCGCCGCTCGGCTACGCGGCCTGGCTCGACGTGCCGTCGCTGCCGAAGCTGTCCTACCGGTCGCGGGAGCTCGCCCGCCGGATGGTCGACGGCCCGGACTCCGTCGTCGCGCGGTGGCTCGCCGAGCCGTACGCCCTGGACGGCTGGCGGATCGACGTGGCCAACATGACCGGACGGTACGCGGGAGACGACTACGCCCACGAGATCGCCCGGGCCGTGCGGGCCACGATCGCGGCGGCCAACCCCGACGGCGTGCTGGTCAGCGAGCACTTCCACGACGCCGGCGGCGACCTCACCGGTGCCGGCTGGCAGGCCAACATGAACTACGGGGCGTTCACCAAGCCGGTCTGGACCTGGTTGGTCGACCCCGCCACCAGGCTCGACTTCCTCGGCATCCCGACGACCATCCCGCGCCGATCCGGACCGTCGGCGGTCGCGACGATGCGCGAGTTCGACTCCACGGTCCCGTGGCGGGTGACCCGGTCGCAGTGGAACATGCTCGGCTCGCACGACACCCCCCGGCTGCGCACCGTGGTCGGCAGCCGCGAGCTGGTCGAGGTCGCGGCCGGCCTGCTGTTCACCTACCCCGGCACCCCGGCGATGTTCGCAGGCGACGAGGGCGGGCTGACCGGCTGGAACGGCGAGAACGCCCGGGTCCCGATGCCGTGGGCCGACATCGACGCGGGCGGCGGTGCGCGCTGGGACGCGGCGACGTTCGACGTGTACCGGCGGCTCATCGTGCTGCGCCGGTCCAGCCGCGCCCTGCGCGAGGGCGGGCTGCGCTGGGCGGTCGTGACCGACGACGCGCTGGCCTACCTGCGGGAGACCGCGGACGAGCGGGTGCTGGTGCTCGCGGCCCGTGCGCCCTGGGGCGGGACGACGCTGCCCGCCCGGCTGCTCGGCCTCCCCGGGTACGAGCCGGACAACCTGTACGGCGGTGCGCCGCTGCCCGTCGACGTCGACGGGCTGCACCTGCCCGGCGACGGGCCCGGCGTGCAGGTCTGGCGCCTGGCATGACCGTCGTCACCCGCGAGCGGCTCGCCACCGATCTCCGTGCGCTCGGCGTCCGGCCCGGCGGCGTGCTGCTCGCGCACGTCAGCCTGTCCCGCACCGGCTGGGTGGCAGGCGGCGCGCCGGCGCTCGTCCTCGCGCTCGAGGACGCCCTCGGCCCGGACGGCACCCTCGTCATGCCGGTGCAGTCCTGGCCCCTGTGCGACCCGGCCTACCTCGCCGACCCCCGCGTGCCGCCGGAGACCTGGGACGCCGTGCGCGCCGCGCTCCCGGCGTACGACCCGGCGTGGACGCCCAGCGCGTCGATGGGAGCCGTCGCCGAGGCGCTGCGCACCCAGCCCGGCACCGTCCGGTCCGGGCACCCGCACCGGTCGTTCGCCGCGCGCGGCCCGGCGGCCGCCGAGGTGGTCGCCCGGCACGACCTGGACGACCCGGTGGGCGAGGGCTCGCCGCTCGCCGCCGTCCACCGGCACGACGGGCAGGTGCTGCTGCTCGGCGTCGGGCACGACAAGAGCACCTCGCTGCACCTCGCCGAGGCGCGCTCCGGGCTGCCGGTGCGCCGGGTGCCGAACGGCGCGCCGGTGCTGCAGCGCGGCCGCCGCGCGTGGGTGACGTTCACCGAGCCCGCCGTCGACGACGCCGACTTCCCGGCGGTCGGGCGCGCGCTCGCGGCCGCGGGGCTGGAACGCCGCGGCCGGGTGGGGGAGGCCGACGCGGTGCTGCTCGACCAGCGGGCGCTCGTGGCGCACGCCGCGGCGTGGTTCGCGCGGACGCGCGGCGGGGTCGAGCCGGTCCGCTGACGACGGTGGGCGAAGGACTCAGACGAGCGTGCGGATCGGGCACCGGGCGACGCCCGCGCGGGCGATGCGGGCGTCGGCGGTGACCAGGGTCGCGTCGTGCGCCTCGGCTGCGGCGACGTCAGCCGCGTCGTAGGCCGAGAGCTCGTCCCGCAGCTGCCGGATGCGTCCCGGCAACGGTGCGGTCGCGGTGACGGCGACCGTCGCGTGGGTCAGGTCGGCCAGGGCCGCGTCGGCGCCAGCCTGGTCGAGCTCCTGGCCGCGGAGCAGGCCGCGCACCACCGGGAGCACCTCGACGCCGGTGCTCGAGCAGGAGTGCGAACGCGGAGGCGTCGGGGACGATCACCGCGTCCCGCCCGGGCGCCCGGCGCGCGCCCCGTCCAGGTCGTCGAGCACGTCCTGCTGCGCGGTCGAGCCGGCGCGACGGGAGGCGAGGGTCGTGCCGGTCAGTCGTTAGGCTGCTGGCGTGACCCGCGACCCCTCCGACGGCTACGTCGACGCCGACCGGCAGCGCTGGGTCCTCGAGGCACCCAAGTCCCTGGCGCGCACCCCGTTCGAGCGCGACCGTGCCCGGATCGTGCACTCCTCGGCCCTGCGCCGGCTCGGCGCCAAGACCCAGGTGCTCGGCCCGTCCACCGACGACTTCGTCCGGACCCGGCTCACGCACACCCTCGAGGTCGCGCAGGTCGGGCGCGAGCTCGGCAAGGCGCTCGGCTGCGACCCCGACGTCGTCGACACCGCCTGCCTCGCGCACGACCTCGGGCACCCGCCGTTCGGGCACAACGGCGAGCGCGCGCTCGCGCACCTGTCCCGGGACATCGGCGGGTTCGAGGGCAACGCCCAGACGCTGCGGCTGCTCACCCGGCTGGAGCCCAAGATCACCGGGCCGCGCGGGGAGTCCGTCGGTCTCAACCTGACGCGGGCCAGCCTCGACGCGTCCGTGAAGTACCCCTGGGCGTTCGGCGAGGGACCGCTGTCCGCGACCGGCCGGCCGACGCACAAGTTCGGCGTCTACACCGACGACCAGCCGGTGTTCGCCTGGCTGCGCGACGGGTCGCCGGCGGGTCGCAAGTGCCTGGAGGCGCAGGTCATGGACCTCGCCGACGACATCTCCTACTCGGTGCACGACGTCGAGGACGCCGTCGTGGGCGGCCGGTTCGACCTGTCCGTGCTCACCGTGGACGAGGAGCGCGCCCGCGTGGTCGAGGCCGTGCAGACCTGGTACGGCGACGCGGTCGACGACGCCGGCATCGAGGCCGCGATCGACCGGCTCGTCGCCGCGGAGCTGTGGGCGCCGACGTTCGACGGGTCGCGCGGCGCGCTCGCGACCCTCAAGGACACCACCAGCCAGCTGATCGGCCGGTTCGCCCGGGCCGCGCAGGTCGCCACCCGGGCGGTCTACGGGCCCGGCCCGCTCACCCGGTACGGTGCCGACCTCATCGTCCCGGACGAGACGACCGCCGAGATCCTCGTGCTCAAGGGCCTCGCCGTCGCCTACGTCATGGCGCCCCGCGAGCTGGAACCGCTCTACCAGCGGCAGCGCGAGATCCTCGCCGACCTCGTGCGCGTGCTGTCCGACCGCGCGCCGCTCGCGCTCGAGCCGCCGTTCGCCGCCGACTGGCGCGCCGCGGCCGACGACGCCGCCCGGCTGCGGGTCGTCGTGGACCAGGTCGCGTCGCTCACCGACGTGTCCGCCGCCGCGTGGCACGCGCGGCTGGTGCACCCGCCGCGGTTCTGAGTCGCACCCTTCCGGTCCCGGGCCGCGTGTACCTGGTGTGACGGCGACGACCACCGGCCCCCCGACGGGCAGCATCCCGATCCCCGACGCGGCGCACCTCGTCGTGCCGGTCTCCGCCACGCCGGGCGCACGCCCCGACCACGACGCGGAGTTCGCCGCGTTCACGGCGGATCGCCGCCTCGGTGCAGCAGATGCTCCTCGACGGCGGCATCCGCCCGACCGCGCTGCTGCGGGCCGCGGTCGAGGTCGCCGCCGGTCTGCCCGGGGCGACGTCCGGTCCCGGCGAGGACGGCACCGGGCGGGCCGGCACCGTCGTGGACCACCCGCTGTCCACGGGCGGCGCCCTGCGCTTCGTGGTGGATCCGGACACCGGACTGCCGCTGGAGATCGTGGGCGTCGAGGAGTCCCCGGTGTGGGTCACCCAGGGCCCGGCGGACTCGGTCCCGGTCGAACCCACGCCCGAGATGGCGGGCTGCGGCGACAGCTGGGCCATCTGCTAGCCCAGGTGAGGGCGCGGCGCGGGTCGACGAGCGGGTTTCACCCGTCCGCGACCCGACCGTGCCCCTCACGGGTGACGCCCGCGGGCCGATAGGGGACTCGAAGCCCGAGGAAGTGGTCCGCGCCGCGGGCTGCAGGGGGAGGGCTGATCCGCAGGAGACCCATCGTGTCGTCAGCGTCCCGGGCCGCCGCCCCGTCCTCGTCGTCCTCCCCGTCGGGCGCCGCCCGGCTCTCCGGACCGCGGCTGCCGCTCGCCGCCCAGATCGTGGGTGCCGCCGTCGTCGCGGTCGTGTTCTCGATCGCGGTCGGCGGGTTCGCGGTCGCGCAGCTGTCCCAGATCCGGTCGATGACGGCGGCGATGTCGACCGCCGACGCCGCCGTGAACGGCGCGCTGTCGAGGTTCCAGGCCGCGCTCTGGACGGTCCGGATGCAGACCGGCATGGTCGCGAGCTACCCGCTGGGCGACCTCAAGGACGGGCAGGAGCAGAAGCTCGAGGACGGGTACACGGCCGTCGAGACGGCGACCGCCGACCTCGAGTCCGCCTACCGCGAGTCGTTCGGCACCACCCCGGCCGGGTGGGCCGACTTCGCGACGGCCTGGACCGAGTACCGGCAGATGCTCGAGCAGGACCTCATGCCGCTCGCGCTGGAGGACGACCGGGCCGGCTTCGCGCAGATGCGGGACGGCGGCGCGGGTGCGAAGGGCACGGCCCTGGTCGAGAGCGTCGCGACGGTGCAGGAGGAGATCGCCGCGACGATCGAGGAGGAGGCCGACGCCGTTCGGCGGGCCTTCGATGCGTT
>DAMBCY010000203.1:6725-7092 GCA_032056255.1 Cellulomonas sp.
GCGGTCCTGGTCACCTGGATCGGCATCGCGGTCGGCGCCGTGGCGGCGATCGTCGTGGCGTTCGTGGTCGCCCGGCGGATCAGCGCGTCGGCGCTCGCGGTCCGGACGTCGCTGGTCGCGATGGCGGAGGGCGACCTCACCGTCGCCGCGGCGGCGCGCTCCCGCGACGAGATCGGTGACATGGCGCGGGCGCTCGGCACGGCGCAGACCGCGCTGCGGGCCACGGTCGGCGGCGTGCGCGACTCGGCCCAGGCCGTCGCCGCGGCGGCGGAGCAGCTGTCGGCCGCGTCCAGCCAGGTCGCGTCGGGCGCCGACGAGACGTCGGCGCAGGCGGGTGTGGTGGCGGTGGCGGCGGAGCAGGTGTCGC
>DAMBCY010000204.1:0-4921 GCA_032056255.1 Cellulomonas sp.
ACGGTCCCGCCCTTCCCGAGGAGCCCCATGTCCCGCACCACAGTCGGCGCGCTCGCGCTCGCCGCCCTCGTCCTGCCGCTCGCGGCGTGCGTCGACAACGCCGCCCCGGACGACGCCGCCTCCGCCGGCGCGCTCACGGTCAGCAGCACCGACGACGCCTGCGAGGTGTCCGCCACGACCGCGGGCAGCGGGACGCTCACGTTCCAGGTCACCAACGACGGCTCGGACGTCACGGAGTTCTACCTGCTGGGCGACGACCAGCTGCGCGTGGTGTCCGAGGTGGAGAACATCGGCCCCGGCATCACCCGCGACCTCGTGGTGCAGGTCCGCCCCGGCACGTACTACACGGCGTGCAAGCCCGGCATGGTCGGCGACGGCATCCAGGCCGCGTTCACGGTGACCGACTCCGGCACGGAGGTCGGGCCGACCGGCGACACCGCCGAGCAGCTGGCCGCGGCCGAGGCGCAGTACGTCGCCTACGTGAAGGACCAGGTCGGCACGCTGATCGCCAAGACCCAGGAGTTCGCCGACGCGTACACCGCCGGGGACGACGACGCGGCCCGCGAGCTGTACGCCGCGACCCGCGTGCACTGGGAGCGCGTCGAGCCGGTCGCCGAGTCGTTCGGCGACCTCGACCCGCTGACCGACGCCCGCGAGGCGGACCTCGAGGACGGCCAGACCTGGAGCGGCTGGCACTACATCGAGAAGGACCTGTGGCAGCCGGAGGCCGCGCAGAACGGCGGCGAGGCGTACGTGCCGCTGACCGCCGACGAGCGCACGCAGGCCGCGTCCGACCTGGTGGGCTGGACCCAGGACCTCGTCGACCAGGTGAACGACCCGGACTTCACGTTCGAGGCCTTCCAGATCGCCAACGGCGCCAAGGAGCTGCTGGACGAGGTCGCCACCGGCAAGGTCACCGGCGAGGAGGAGATCTGGTCGCACACCGACCTGTGGGACTTCCAGGCGAACGTCGACGGCGCGCGCGTCGCGTACGAGGTGCTGGCCGACGTGGTCGAGCAGGAGGACCCCGACCTCGCCGCGACGCTGACCGAGCAGTTCGCGGCGCTCGACGGCCTGCTCGCGCAGTACGGCTCGATCGACGAGGGCTTCACGTTCTACGACGAGCTCACCGACCAGCAGGTGAAGGAGCTGGCGACGGGCGTCGACGCGCTGTCCGAGCCGCTCTCCCGCCTGACCGTCGTCGTCACCGGCGCCTGACACCCCGCCCCGCGCACCAGGAGGGAACCCGCCCGTGTCCGCCCCCACGGACCCGACCGACCCGAGGCCGGACCCCCCCGGCCCGGACTCCCCGGACCAGGACGCCCCCGCGCCCGCGCCCGACCCGCACCGCGGCCTGTCCCGCCGGGCCCTGCTCGGCGGGGGCCTGGTGGGGGGCGCGGTGCTGGGCGCGGCAGCCGGCGGCGCGGCGGGGTTCGGCGCCGGTCGCGGCGCCGCCCCGGCGGCCACGGGGCCGGTCGCGTCGACCTACCCGTTCACCGGCGAGCACCAGGCCGGCATCGTCACGCCCGCGCAGGACCGGCTGTACCTGGCCGCGTTCGACGTGACGACGACCGACCGCGCCGACCTCGTCGCCCTGCTGCAGCGCTGGACGACCATCGCCGCGCGCCTGACCCAGGGTCTCGCCGCCGGCCCGTACGGCCCGGCCTCGGGTCCGTACGACGCGCCGCCGGACGACACCGGCGAGGCCGCGGACCTGCCGCCGGCCGGCCTGACGCTCACGTTCGGGTTCGGCCGGTCGCTGTTCGTCACGGCGGACGGGACGGACCGGTTCGGCCTCGCCGCGCACCTGCCGGACGCCCTCGTCGAGCTGCCGCACTTCCCGGGCGACGCCCTCGACCCGGCGCGGTCCGGCGGCGACCTCGTGGTCCAGGCGTGCGCCGACGACCCGCAGGTCGCCGTGCACGCGATCCGGAACCTGTCCCGCGCCGCGTTCGGCGCCGCGACGATCCGGTGGACCCAGCTGGGCTACGGCCGGACCTCGTCGACCTCGACGGCGCAGAAGACCCCGCGGAACCTGTTCGGCTTCAAGGACGGCACCGCGAACCTCAAGGCGGAGGAGCCGGGCCTGGTCGACGACCACGTGTGGGTCGGCCCGGACGCGACGACGCCCGCCACCGCGTGGCTGGCCGGCGGCACCTACCTGGTCGCCCGGCGCATCCGGATGACCATCGAGACCTGGGACCGCACGTCGCTGCGCGAGCAGGAGGCCGTGGTCGGCCGCACCAAGGGCGAGGGCGCACCCCTGTCCGGCGGCACCGAGTTCACCGAGCCGGACTTCTCCGTCACCGGGCGCGGCGACGCCCCGCTGATCCCCGTCGACAGCCACGTGTTCCTCGCGCACCCGACCCAGAACGACGGCGTGCGGATGCTGCGGCGCGGGTACAACTTCACCGACGGCAACGACGCGCTCGGTCGCCTGGACGCCGGGTTGTTCTTCCTGGCGTTCGTCACCGACCCGCGCACCCACTTCGTGCCGATGCAGAACCGGCTGTCCGGCCAGGACGGGCTGATGGAGTACCTCCAGCACACCGGGTCCGGGCTGTTCGCCGTGCCGCCGGGGCTGCCCGACGGGTCCCTCGTCACCGGGTCGGACGGCACGCCGATCACCACGTCGGCCAGCCCGTTCGTCGGGCAGGCGCTGTTCGGCGCCTGAGCCGGGCCCGGGACGGTCGGGGAGGCGGACGCGGGCGGGCGCTGCGAGGGTGGAGGTCGTGCGGACCTCGACGCTCCTGACGTGCGCCCTGACCGCCGTCGCGCTGGCCCTCGCCGGCTGCTCGACCGCCGACCCGGGCGCGGACCCGACGACGCCACCCCCGTCGACCACTGCGTCACCGGCTGCGACGCCGTCCGACCCGACGACGCCGTCCGTGGCCCCGTCGACCCCCGTCGCCTCCGACGTGCCGCCCGAGGCGTCCTGGACCGGTACCCAGGGCGACCGGCAGGACTCCGCGGGCGTCGTCGGCTGGCGGGTCCCCGAGGCGTGCGCGGCCGGCGTGCCGGAAGGCGCGGTCGCGATGCGCACCGTCCAGCAGGGCGACGGCGAGACCGAGTCGCAGGTCGGGGTGCAGCAGGTGGCGGTCTTCGCCGACGCGGACGCCGCGGTCGCGGAGGCCGACCGGCTGGCGGCCGCGCTCACCGCGTGCCCCGGCCACGCCTCCGACACGGAGACCACCGACGTCGCGGAGCCGCTGGACGTCGGTGCCCAGGGCACCGGGCTCGCCACGGACGACGACGGCGCGTCCGCGGACGGGGACCTGGACACCGCGATGGGCAGCTACCTCGCGCCACCCGCCGGGGGACGGCGGTGACCGTCGTCGCGCTCGAGGGCGGCGAGGGCACGGTCGGCGACGCCCGCGCCACCGTCACCGCCCAGGCGCAGGCGGCCTGGGACCGGCTCTGCGCCTACGACTCCGCCGGCTGCTGAGCCGGCGGCCTGCCGCGCGCCTGAGGCCCGGCCGCCGGGCGCACCGGGACGGCCGGGGGGACGATGGGGGCATGGTGACCGACCGGCGCAGCGCCGGGCTGCTGCTGCACCGGCGGGCGGCCGACGGGGGCGTCGAGGTGCTCCTCGGGCACATGGGCGGGCCGTTCTGGGCGCGGAAGCAGCAGGGCGCGTGGACCGTGCCGAAGGGCGAGCCCCTCGGGGGCGAGGACCCGCACGCGACCGCGCTGCGGGAGTTCGCCGAGGAGGTCGGCGTGCCGGCACCGGCCGGCCCGGAGGTCGACCTCGGCGAGGTCCGGCAGCGCGCGGGCAAGGTCGTCCGGGCGTGGGCGCGCGCCGCCGACCTGGACCTCGACGCCCCCCGGGGCGAGGTGAGCACCGTGACCGTCGACTGGCCCCCGCGCAGCGGCCGGACCACGACGTTCCCGGAGCTCGACGAGCTGCGCTGGTGGCCCCTCGCGGACGCCCGCGAGGTCGTCGTCGCCGCGCAGGCGGACCTGCTCGACCGGCTCGCTGCCCACCTGGCCGGCGCACAGGGGCGTGTCGGTGGTCGGTCGTAGCGTGCTCCGCATGAGCAGCCGGCCGATCGACCACACCCGCCTCGCCGAGGTCGCGGAGCGGTACTTCGCGACGCCGATCCCGCGGACCGCCGTGGAGCAGATCGAGTACCAGCGGCTCGAGGTCGAGATGATCGACGCGATGGGGCTCACCCGGGCCGAGTTCGACCGGATGGCCGACGCGACCCGGGCCCGGCACCTGCGCCGTCGGCGCGCGAGCTGACCCCAGGCCGCCGCGCAGACCGACCCCAGGCCGCCGCGCGGGCTGACCCGAGGCCGCCGCGCGAGCCGACCCCGACCCCGCGGCCGCGACCTCAGCGGTCGATGTTCTCCCGGATCACGCGCGCCGGGTTGCCGACGGCGACGACGTTCGCCGGGACGTCCCGGGTGACGACCGAGCCGGCGCCGATCACGGAGTTCTCCCCGATGGTCACGCCGGGGCAGACGATCACGCCACCGCCCAGCCACACGTTGTCGCCGATGGTGATCGGCCTCGCCGCCTCGAGCTTGTCGCGACGCGGCTGCGGCTCGATCGGGTGCGTCGGGGTGAGCAGCTGGACGTTCGGGCCGATCTGGCAGTCGTCGCCGATCGTGATGCGGGCGACGTCGAGCGCCGTGAGGTGGAAGTTCACGAACGTGCGCGCGCCGATGTGCAGGTTGTGGCCCAGGTCGACGAACAGCGGGGGCCGGACCATGCCGCCCTCCCCCAGGGAGCCGAGCAGCTCGGTGAGGATCGCGCGGCCGGCCGCGTCGTCCTGCAGGGCCACCCGGCCGTAGGCGTCGGCGAGCCGCTGGGCGCGACGGGACTGCGTGTCGATCTCGGGGTCGTCCGCGATGTACGGGTCACCCGCCAGCATCCGCTCGTTCTGGGTGCGCGGGTCTCCGGCGAAGTAGTCGGTCA
>DAMBCY010000204.1:4931-7055 GCA_032056255.1 Cellulomonas sp.
AGTCGGTCATGCCGACGAGCCTAGCGAGGTGATGTGTACGAGCGTACGCACCCCGGTGGGCGTCACCACACCGGCGGACGCCGTACCGGCCAGCGCAACCGGTCCTCGAGCTGGGCCGCGAGCGCCAGCAGCACGTGCTCCCCACCCGGTGACCCCACCAGCTGCACCCCCATCGGCAGCCCGCGCGGGGCGTCCCGGCCCGGCTCCGTCCACCGGACCGGGACGGTGATCGCCGGCAGCCCGGCGACGTTGACCATCGACGTGTACGGGGTGTAGGCGCACTGCTGCGCGAAGTTCCGCTCCGGGTCCTGCGCGTCGTACCAGCCGAGCGGCCGGGGCGTCATCGCCATCGCGGGCAGCAGCACGGCGTCGAACGCACCGACCCGGGCGACCATCGTGCGCTCGAACCGCGCGAGGTCCGCGAGCGCCTCCGCCAGCGCCCGGGCCGGCACCCGCCGACCCTGCTCGACGAGCCACCGGGTGAGCGGCTCCAGCAGCGCGAGCCGCTCCGGGTCGTCCAGCGGGACCGCCGCCGCGCCCGCCATCCACAGCGTCCGGAACGCCGGGGCGTACCGCGGGTCGGGCTCCCACGCGCCCGTGCCGTCGACCGCGTGGCCGAGCGCGCCGAGCACCGCCGCCGCGTCGTCGAGCGCCGCCCGCGCCTCGGTGCCGAGCACGACGTCGTACGCGCCCTCCCAGGCGCTGAAGGTGCTGACGCCGATCCGGAACGCCGCCCGTCCGTCCGGTGCCACGCCCCGCTGCGCCGCCGCGAGGTACGACCCGGGCGGCCCCGCGGGGGTGCGCAGCGTCCGGGGGTGCGCGACCGCCCCGTCCGCCCGGCGTGGCAGCAGCCCCTCGAGCAGCAGCGCGGCATCCGCCGTCGTCCGGGCGATCGGCCCGTGCACCACCAGCCCGCCCAGGGACTCCGCACCGCCGCCCGCCGGGAGCAGCCCCCGGGTCGGCTTCAGCCCGACGAGCCCGCACGCCGCCGCGGGGATGCGGATCGACCCCCCGCCGTCCGAGCCCGGGGCGACCGGCAGCAGCCCGGCCGCGACGGCGACGGCCGCCCCGCCGCTGGACCCGCCGGCGCTGCGGGACGGGTCCCACGGGTTCCGCGCGGGCGGGCCGGTCAGCGGCTCGGTGGTCGACGGGAAGCCGAGCTCCGGCGCCGTGGTCTTGCCGAGCGACACCGCGCCCGCCGCGTCGAGCACCTCCGCCACGTCGCCGTTCGCCTCGGGCACGTACCGGTGCGGGCCGGCCCACGCCCGCGAGCCGAAGCCGGTCGGCACGCCCGCCCGGTCGCCGAGGTCCTTGTCGGCCACCGGGAGGCCCCACAGCGCGGCGCCGTCGTCCGGTACGGCCTCCGCGAGCGCCGCCGCCCGGGCGCGAGCACGCTCGGGGGTCACCACCGCGAACGCGCCGAGGTCGGCACGATCGGCGGACCGGCCCAGGTAGTGGTCGACGAGCTCGACCGGGGTGAGGTCGCCGGTGCGCAGCAGCGCGCCCTGGTCGACGGCGGTCAGGTCGTGCAGCGCGGTCACCCGGCCAGCGTAGGTCCGGGTGGCGGCACCGGGTGGTGCGGGACCGCCGCCGCGGCCCCGCACCACCCGCTCCCCGCTACCCCTGCCGCCGGCGGACCCGCACGGTGATCGCCGTCCCCACCGCCAGCAGCAGGAACGCCAGGGCCAGCGGGAGCCGGGGGTCGGCCCCCGTGCGGGGCAGGGCGCCCGAGGGGCCCGCGGCGGCCGGCGTCTCCGCCGGGTCGACGGCGGGAGCCCGGTCGGGGGCGAGCACCTCGATCGGCAGCTCGGCCAGGACCGTGCCGTCCGCCGCGCGGGCCTGCAGGTGGTGGGTCCCCGCCTCCTGGTCGGCCGGGATCCGCACCGTGACGGTCGCCGTCCCGCCGACCACGGGGGCGGTGGCGAGCCGGCGGTAGACCGAGGCGATCCCCACCTCGACCTCGTCACCCGGGACGTGGGTGAGCGTCACGGTGACCGTGTCCCCGGGCCGGACCGTGGTGGCCGACGCGACGATGGTCACGTCCGGCACGGTCACCGCCTCGACCTGGACCGAGCCGACCTCCGAGACGTTGCCCGCCCCGTCCGTCGCCCGGAACTGCACCGT
>DAMBCY010000205.1:0-7054 GCA_032056255.1 Cellulomonas sp.
CGGAGCTCCCACCCGCGGAGCGCCCGGCCACCGGGGACACGCAGCGGATCGACCTGGACGCGTCCGGGACGATGGTGCTGCCCGCCGCCACGGGCGACGAGCCGGGCGACCCGCCGACCCGCCGCTCGGTCCGCAGCACCCCCCTGGACCCGCCCGCCTCGCGCTGAGGCCCCCGGTCCTGCGCCGGCCGGCGTCCTGCGCCGACCGGCGTCGTCGTGCGCCGGGACCGCGGGTCCCGGTGCCGGTGCGCGGCCGCGCGCAGCCCGGTCGGGCGACCCCGGCGCGCCGCGGAGCACGCGCCGCGCACGCTCCCGAGTTGCGGGCGCCGCGGATCGTGCCGACGGTGGAAGGGTCCGACGGCCGGGGTCCCCGCGGGTCCTGGCCGCCACCGGCAACCGAGAGGAGCACCCGTGCTCACCTTGACCGAGAACGCCAGCACCGCCGTCCGCGACCTCACCACCCGTGCGGGTCTGCCCGAGTCCGGCGGGCTGCGCATCGCGGAGTCCGAGCAGCAGCTCGGCTCGTTCGAGCTCGCGCTCGTCCCCGAGGCCGTGCCCGGGGACGAGGTGATCGACGGGTCCGAGGGCGCGACGGTGTTCGTGCCGCAGGAGACCGCGACGGCGCTCGCGGACCTCACGCTGGACGCCGACCCGTCGGCGACCGGCAGCCCCGGTTTCACCCTGGCGCCGCAGCAGTGACCTGCGGCTGATCCGTCGGGCCGGGTCCCGGCACGCGGACGACGAGGGCTCGCGCACCGGACGGTGTGCGAGCCCTCGTCGCGTCGGACCTCCCCGGACGGTGTCGCACCGTCCCTCGGGTCGGGCCGACCGGTCCGACGGCCCCGGTTCTCGCCCGGGCGCCGGACCGCGGCCGGGTCAGGCCCGGGCGCCCTTGCGCCCGGTCAGAGCCCCGTAGACCAGCAGGACGATCAGCGAGCCGCCGATCGCGAGCAGCCAGGTCTGGATCGAGAAGAAGTCCTCCAGCGGGGCGTTGAACAGCACGCTCCCCAGCCAACCGCCGATCAGCGCGCCCACCACGCCCAGCAGCAGCGTGACGAACCATCCTCCGGACTGGCGTCCCGGGAGGATCGCCTTCGCGATCGCCCCCGCGATCAGTCCCAGGATCAGGAAACCGAAGAATCCCATCGGGCACCTCCCACTTCTCGTCGTGCACCGCCCCGCAGCTGCGGAGCGGCTGGACAGACCGTCGCACGCGGCGGTCGGGTCCGCATCCGGAAGGAGCGTGAGCCGGCCGACAGGCGTCGGTCAGGCGGCCGGGATGAGGTCGAACGCGTTGCCCTCCGGGTCGGTGAGGCTCACCCAGCGGGCGGTGCCGCCGACGGCTCCGAGACGACGGGCGCCGAGGCGGACGAGCCGCTCGGACTCGCGGTCCAGGTCGGCGGTGACGAGGTCGAGGTGCAGGGTGTTGCGGACGACGCCACCGGGCCTGACCTGCGCGAAGGCGAGCCGCGGGGCGTCCTGCGCGGGGTCGGCGACCAGCTCGGCGTGCGCGGGGCTGGCGCCGGGGGCGACGTCGCGGCCGAGCGCCGCACCCCAGAACTGGGCGACGGCGTGCGCGTCGTAGGCGTCGAAGGTGAGTCCGTGGAAGGTGCTGGCCATGGGGTGCCTCCGGGTGGGGCTGCGGGGCGGGTGGGGTCCGGGGCCGCGGTGGGCGCGGGGCCGGGGGTGTCGGGCGCGGGGACGGCGTCGACGAGGCGGCGCGGGCGGCGTACCCTGGGAAACGGAGGAACCTCTCGTTTCGTTCCCCGACTCTAACCGGAGGAACCTCCGGTTCGCAAGAGGAGATCCGCCGTGACCACGCCACCCGCCGCCGCCAGGCCGCTGCGCGCCGACGCCGCACGCAACCGCGCCCGGCTGCTCGAGGTCGCCGCCGCGGCGCTCGCGGAGGACGGCGACACCCCGCTCGAGGCCATCGCGCAGCGCGCGGGCGTCGGCATCGGCACGCTCTACCGGCACTTCCCGGAGCGGGGGGCGCTCGTCGAGGCCGCCTACCGCCAGGAGGTCACCGCGCTGTGCGACGCGGCCCCCGCCCTGCTGGACGACGGGCGCACCGGCGTGGACGCGCTGCGCGAGTGGATGGGTCGCTACGTCCGGTACGCCGCCACCAAGCGGGGGATGGGTGCGGCGCTGCGGGTCGCCGCCGCCTCGGACTCGTCGCTGTTCGCCGAGACGCGGGCGCGCATCATCGCCGCGATCGACCTGCTGCTCGCGGCCGGCCGGGCGGACGGCAGCGTGCGGCCCGACGTCGACGGCGAGCAGGTCATGTTCGCGATGGGCGGTGTGTGGAACGTCCCCGGCTCCGACCGCTGGGCCGAGCGCGTCCGCGGGCTGCTCGACCTCGTCGTCGACGGCCTGCGGTACGGCGCGGGCGAGACGCCGCGGGGCTGAGACCCGCCCGCGCCCGCACCCGCGCCGGGGTCGTCAGGCCCGGGCGAGGTACGCCGCGATCCGCTCGAACGCCCCGGCCCAGGCGTGCTCGGCGAAGAAGTCCCGGAGCTCCACGTTCGGGAAGCCGGACTGCACGACGCTCATCAGCGTGCCGCCGTCGACCGCCGCGAACGTGATCTCGATCCGCGTCGTCATCGTCTGCCCGTCCGGGCTGCTGCCGACGGACTCGGTGACCAGGCGGCGCGGGCGGTCGATCTCGAGGAACGTCTGCGTCTCGGTGAACAGCTCGTCCCGGCTCGGTCCCCACGTGGCCGTCTGGGTCCCGCCGACCCGCAGGTCGACCTCGATCTCCACGACGCCCGGTTCGGTGTCGAGGATCGAGAACCAGGTCTTCTGCTTCTCGGCGTCGGTGTAGGCGTCGAACACCTCGTCCGGCGTGGCGGGCAGGAGCCGCTGCGCGCGGAGCTCGAGGTCGGTGGGGTCGGTGGTCATGGCGGGGGTCCTTCCGTGTCGTCGTGGTCGCGGCGCTGCCCGTGCTGCAGGGTGAAGTAGGCGTCGAGGCCGTCCAGGCGGCGCTCCCAGAGCCGCTGGTAGAACGCGATCCAGGAGAGGGCGTCGTCCAGGCGCTCGGTCCCCAGGCGGCAGCGGCGGGCGCGCCCGACCTTCTCGGTGGTGACCAAGCCCGCGTCCTCGAGGACCTGCACGTGCTTCTTCATGCCGGTGAGCGTGATGCCGTGCGGCTCGGCGAGCTGGCTGATCGTCGCCGGCCCCCGGCCGAGCCGCGCGAGGACGTCACGGCGGGTGGCGTCGGACAGGGCGGCGAACACCTCGTCGAGACGCTGTTGCTGAACCATGTGGTTCAGCATAACGGTGAACCGAGCGGTGCACAAAGCTCGGCGGTTCAGCGGCGGGCGACCGGCCGCGCCGGCCCGGACGCCCCGGACGCCCCGGGCGCCAGCGCCTGGGTCCCGGTGACCCGCAGGAGGTCGAGGCGCTGCCCGTCCTCGCTGCCGGGGGCCGCGGTGTAGACGACGATGCGCAGGTCGCCGCCCGGGACGCTCAGGACGTCGCAGTCCAGCGTGATCGGGCCGGCCGCGGTGCGCGTCATCGTCTTGCGGCTCGACCGGTGCTCCGCGACCCGGGCCTCGCCCCAGCGCCGCGCGAAGTCGGGCGACTCCGCCCGCAGCCCGGCGACGAGCCGCGCCAGGTCGCGGTCCCGCGGGTACCGGCCGACGGCGGCGCGCAGGTCCGCGACCAGGTCGCTCGCGAACGCCTCCTCGTGGGCGTCGTCGAACTCGACGCCGGGGTGACCCGTGGTGAACATCCGCCGCACCAGGTTGCGTCCCGGTTCCGCGCGGGTCGACGGGTCGTCGCCCAGGGCCGCCCAGAGCGGGTTCCAGAGCAGCATGTCCCACGACGCGCTGAACACCGCCAGCGGGACGTCGCCGAGGCGGTCGACCACGCGCTGCACCCCCGGGGTGATCTGGCGCGGCACCGTGCCGGGGGCGGGCGGAGCCGCTCCCGCGGCACGGTACAGGTGGTCGCGCTCGGCGTCCGTGAGCCGCAGCGCGCGGGCGAGCGCGCCCAGCAGCTGCGGCGACGGGTTCCTGGCGCGCCCCTGCTCCAGGCGCACGACGTAGTCGACGCTCACCCCGGCCAGCGCCGCGAGCTCCTCCCGGCGCAGGCCGCGCGCCCGGCGGCCCGTGCCGGGTGGCATCCCGACGTCGGCGGGCCCGATCCGGTCCCGCCACGACCGCAGCACGCTCGCGAACTCCTCCACGCCCCCATCCTCGCCCCGGCCCGCCCGGCCTGGGTGGTACTGCGGGTCCCACCGCCGACCGGGGCCTGGGCGGACGAGGCGCTGCGCACCACCCTGGACGCATGACCACCACGCTGATCACCGGGGCCAACAAGAGCCTCGGGCTCGAGACCGCTCGCCGCCTCCTCGAGGCCGGCCACACCGTCTACGCCGGGATGCGCGACCTCGCCGCCGGCGGCGCCGCGCGGGAGCTCGGCGCGCACCCCGTGCAGCTCGACGTCACCGACCAGGCGAGCGTCGACGCCGCCCTCGCCTCGCTCCCCGAGCTCGACGTGCTCGTCAACAACGCCGGCGTCCTCGGCACCTCGTTCGGCGTCGACGACCTGGACGCGGACGCGATCCAGGCGGTGCTCGGCACCAACGTCGTCGGCGTCGTCCGCGTCACGCAGGCCGCGCTGCCGCTGCTGCGCCGGTCCGGGGCCCCCGTGATCGTGAACGTCGCGTCGGGCGTCGGCTGGGCGCGGTTCCTCACCACCGAGGGCACCGACGAGTTCCCGGTGTCCTCGGTGCCCTACGCGGCGTCGAAGGCCGCCGTCATCGCGCTGACCGTCCAGTACGCCAAGAACCTGCCGACGTTCCGGGTCAACGTGAGCGACCCCGGCTACACCGCGACCGACTTCAACCGGCACAGCGGGCACCAGACGGTCACCGAGGGGACGGACGCGACCGTCGCGCTCGCGCTGCTCGGGCCGGACGGGCCGACCGGGGAGTTCCACAACCGGCACGGGCGGATCGCGTACTGACGACGGGTCGCGGCGACGCCGGGGTGGCACGGCGACGTACCGGTCTCGCCCCTCCGCGCTGATCCAGAACCTCGGCATCCGCGCGACGCCGGCCGGCGACGACACCGAGTGGTCGAGCGGACGGCGGCGTGCACTCACCCGCAGCTGGGGATCTCGTACACCGCGCCGTCCTGCACCCGCGGCTCGGTCTCGCAGTCGAGCACCGTACCTGACCCCCCGAGCCAGGCGATCGCGATCACGGCGGCCACCACGAGCAGGAGCAGCAGGCCCAGGCCACCGGTCCGACCGACCCGTCGGGTCACGGGGGCTCCTCTCGTCCGATGTCGGTCACCCGCTTCGACGCCGCTCTCGGACGTCGGCCCGCGGATGTGCTGGCTGCCGTCCCCGGCCCGCGCCGGAACCGCTGAGCTGGCGCCCGCCTGCTCGGGATCGAGCCGTTCACCTCCACGTGGGCCCCGTGGGGATCGAACCCACAACCCGCGGATTAAAAGTCCGTCGCACCGCGTAGACTGGGTGCAGGCCAGGACAAGAATCCGCAGGTCAAAGCATCTTCACGGCTCGCAGCGGAGCCACCCGGAGCCGTAACCGTGGCTACACTCGTGGCTACACCTGATGGAAGGGGTGCCCGTGCCGAGCAAGACGCGACGCCGTGACGCCGGGACCGGCGGGCTCTACCAGGATTCCCGTGGCCTGTGGACGGCTGTCGTCGAGCTCCCGGCCATCGGCACCGAGCGCCGCCGGAAGGTCATCCGCTCCAAGGACAAGGCAGTCGCCGCGCGCAAGCTCAAGGAGGCCCGGGCCGAACTCGACCGCGCCGGCGACCTCGCGACGTCGTCACCGACGGTGGCCGTCTGGATGCGGACCTGGCTCGACCGGATCGCCCGACCCAGGCTCAAGCCGCGCACCTTCGAGACCTACGAGGGGTACGTTGACCGGTACATCGTGCCCGCCATCGGGAAGGTCCGGCTCGACAAGGTCACGACCGCGCACGTCCGCAAGGTCCACGACCAGGTGATCGTCGTCGCCGGTCTCTCGTCGACCACCGCCCTGCAGGCGCACCGCATCCTCGCGAAGGCCCTCACCGACGCCATGCGCGAGGGCAAGGTCAGCCGGAACGTCGCCACCCTCACCGACGCCCCGCGCAAGGCGGTGTCCGCCCGCGGAGCACTCGTGTCGGACCACGCCAGGGCGCTCCTCGTCTCGGTCGCCAGCGACGAGACCGCCGCCGCTCTCTGGACCACCGCCCTGCTCACCGGCATGCGCCAGGGCGAACGCCTCGGCATCACCGAGGACGCGGTCGACCTCGACGCCGGGATCATCACCGTGTCCTGGCAGCTGCAGCGCCTGCGATGGGACCACGGGTGCGGCGCCCAGCGGCAGGACGAGACCTGGCCGTGTGGCCGGAAGCGCGGCGGCTCTTGCCCCCAGCGGCACGTGCCGATCCCGGCCGACCAGGAGGCGAAGAACGTCTACGGAGGCCTGTGGCTCACCCGGCCGAAGTCCCGGGCCGGCTGGCGCGAGGTCCCGATGGCGCCCCTGCTCCATGAGGTGATGGACCGATACCTCGCCGCCCACGAGCCCGGCGACGAGGGACTGATCTTCGTCCGACCCGACGGTCACCCCATCGACCCGCGCGACGACTCGGCCGCATGGGACCAGGCACTTCGTGACGCCGGGCTGCCCGACGTCGTCCTGCACTCCGCTCGGCACACCACTGCGACCCTGCTGCTCGAGCTTGGCGTGCCGGAGAAGGTCCGGGTGCAGATCATGGGTCACTCCTCGGCGACCACGACCGCGGGCTACACGCACGTCGCGGACCCGCTCATGCGCGACGCGCTCGGCAGGCTCGGGATACTCCTCGCTCCCCAGATCGAGAGCTAGCGCCGCCGCACGTCCTCCGCCGGCTCCCACACCTGGACAGCGCGAAGGCCGGGCCCCGACGTCCGTCGGGAACTCCCGGCCTCCACTTCGCACCGCGTCCGCAGACCCGGCGCTTCCTAGTGCTCCGAGTCTAGCGGCGCCGCACATCGGCAGCGGGTACCCATACGGCGCCGGTCATGACCCGTCGGTCGGCGATCCGCACG
>DAMBCY010000206.1:0-4061 GCA_032056255.1 Cellulomonas sp.
GGCTCCGGCAAGAGCGTGCTCGGCCTGGCGACCATGGGCCTGCTGCCCCCCTCCGCCCGGCCGGACGTGCAGGGGACGATCGACCTGTGCGGCACGGACATGCTCGGTGCCGCGGAGCCCGCCCGGCGCGCGGCCCGCCGCCGGCACGTCGGCGCGGTGTTCCAGGACCCGATGACCTCCCTCGACCCGACCATGACCATCGGCCGGCAGCTCGGCGAGGTCACCAGCGGCCGGGCGCAGAGCCTGTCGCTGCTGCAGGACGTCGGCATCCCCCGCGCCGCCGACCGGCTCAAGGCCTACCCGCACCAGCTCTCCGGCGGCCTGCGCCAGCGGGTGATGATCGCGCTGGCCGTCGCCCGGCGCCCCTCGCTGATCCTGGCCGACGAGCCGACCACCGCCCTGGACGTGACCGTCCAGGCGCAGATCCTCGAGCTGCTGCTCACGCTGCGGGAGGAGATCGGCGCCGGCATCGTCTTCGTCACCCACGACCTCGGCGTCGCCTCGCAGGTCTGCGACCGGATCGCGGTGATGCGGCACGGGCAGGTCGTCGAGACGGCCGCCGTGGACGACGTGCTGGAGCGCCCGCGCCACCCCTACACGATCGACCTGCTGCGCTCCCGGATCGACCTGCGCACCCCGCGGGACCGGCCGCTGGCCGCCATGGCGGTCGCCGGCTCCGCGGCGGAGAGCGCCCCCGACGCGTCCGCCGCGCCCACGGCGACCACGGTGTCCGGGCTCGACGAGGTCGCGATCGGCGCGGACGGCGTGATCGACGTCCCCGCCGGCCCGCCGGGCACGGGCGGGGCGGTCGCCGCCGAGCCCGACCTGCCCCACCTGCCCGACCTGCCCGACCTGCCCGGCCTGCCCGCGCTGCCCGGCCTGCCCGAGGTCTGGCCCCCGGTCGTGCTCCGCCCCGGTGCCGCCGTGACGGTGCGGGACGTGCACCGCGAGTTCCGCAGCGGCCCGCCGTGGGCCCGCCGGGTGCTCCCCGCGCTGCGCGGCGTCGACCTGGAGGTGCGCACCGGCGAGGCCGTCGCCCTGGTGGGTGAGAGCGGCTGCGGGAAGTCCACCCTGCTGCGCGTGGTCGCCGGGCTGGAGACCGTCACCTCCGGCGAGGTCGCCGTCGCCGACGGGGGCCGCCCGCAGATGGTCTTCCAGGACGCCGGCGCCTCGCTCACCCCGTGGCTGCGGGTCGGCACCATGCTCGACGAGCGGCTGCGCGCCCACGTCACCGGGATGTCCCGCGCGCAGCGGCAGGCCCGGGTGCTCGACGTGCTCCGCACCGTCGGCCTGCCGCCCGGGACGGCCCGCGCCCGCGGCGACCAGCTCTCCGGCGGGCAGCGGCAGCGCGTCGCGATCGCCCGCGCCGTGGTCGTGCCGCCGTCGGTGCTGCTCTGCGACGAGCCGACCTCCGCCCTGGACGTCTCGCTGGCGGCCACCGTGCTCAACCTGGTCGGCCGTCTGCGCCGCGAGCTCGGCATGTCGGTGCTGTTCGTGACGCACGACCTGGCCGCCGCCCGGATCGTCGCGGACCGGATCGCGGTGATGCGCGAGGGCCGGATCGTCGAGATCGGCGCCACCGACACGGTGTGCGAGCGCCCGCAGCACGACTACACCCGCACCCTGCTGGCCGCGATCCCCGGCCCGCAGCACCGACGAGCCAGGTCCGGCGGGCCCGTCCCGCCCCCGGTCCGCCTGGAAGGAGCCCCGGCATGACGCACCTCGCCGCCGCGGCAGCGGTCCCCGTCGACCCGGCCCGTCCCCCGGGCCGCGCCGCACGCCGCTGGGCCACGGTCACCGCCGTCCGGCACCGCGCCCCCGCCACCGACCTGGTCGCGATCGGCGCCCTGGTGCTGATCGTGCTGGTCGCGCTGGCCGCCCCGGTGCTGGCACCGCACTCACCCGTCCTGCGGTCCGGGGACGCCTTCCTGGGGCCGGGCAGCCCGGGCCACCTGCTCGGCACCGACGCGCTCGGCTACGACATCCTGTCCCGGCTGCTCTACGGGATGCGGTCCAGCCTGGTCGCCGCCGCGGTGGTGATCGCCTCCGGGGTGCTCGTCGGCGGGCTGGTCGGCCTGCTGGCCGGCGCGCTGCCCGGCTGGGTCGACTCCCTGCTGATGCGGACCACGGACCTGTTCCTCGCCCTGCCCGGGCTGGTGATCGCGATGGCGGTCGCCGCGGCTCTCGGCGCCTCGTTCACCAGCGCCCTGATCGGCGTCGCGGTGGTCTGGTGGCCGATGTACGCCCGGCTGGTCCGCGGCGAGGTGCGCGCCTGGGCCGCCCGCCCGCACCTGGAGGCAGCCGTGCTGGCCGGCACCCCGTGGGGCGTGCGAGTCACCCGGCACCTGCTGCCCGGGGTGCGCTCGACGCTGGTCGTCGCGGCCAGCCTGGACGTCGGCGGCCTGGTCGTCGCGCTGTCCGGCCTGTCGTTCATCGGCCTGTCCTCGCCGGCCCCGGCCCCCGAGCTCGGCGCCATGGCCGCGCAGGGCATGGCCTACCTGCTGCAGGCCTGGTGGGTGCCGATCTTCCCCGGACTCGCCGTGCTGGTGATCGCGCTGGCCGCGAACCTCGCCGGCGACGGCGTCCGCGACCTCATGCGGGCCCGCTGATGCGCCGCCGCACCCCGGCACCGGCCGGCCCGCCCAGCGGCTCGCCGACCCGTACCACCCCCCGACCGGAGGCTCCGAGATGGTGATGTTCCTCGTCAAGCGGGTGGCCGCGATGCTCGGCGTGCTGCTGGCCCTCACCATGGCGCTGTTCGGCCTGCAGGAGGTCAGCGGGGTGGACCCGGCCAAGGCCTACGTCGGCGCGAACGCCTCCGCGGACGCGGTGGCCGCCGCCCGCGAGCGCCTCGGCCTGGACGAGCCGCTGGTGCAGCGCTACCTCACGTACCTGGAGGGGCTGCTGCACGGCGACCTGCAGAACTCGCTGCGCAGCCGCACCCCGGTGGCCGACAACCTGGCGCAGGTGCTGCCCGCCAGCCTGGAGCTCGCCGCCTGGGTGCTCGGCATCGCCCTGGTGCTCGGCGTCGCGTTCGCCTACCTCACCGTGCTGACCTGGAAGGGCGCCGGCGTGGTCCGGGTCGTGCTGCTCAGCGGCGCGGCGGCCCCGACGTTCCTGCTCGGGATGGTGGCGCTGCTGGTCTTCTACGGCAACCTCGGCTGGGCGCCGTCCGGCGGGCGGCTCTCGCTCCGGGACGCACCCGCCGGGCCGACCGGGTTCCTGGTGCTCGACGGCCTCCTGCACGGCCGGCTCGACGTGGCGGGCGACGCGGTCGCGCACCTGGCGCTGCCCGCGCTGTGCGCCGCGATCTCCCCCGCGGTCGCGATCGGCCGGGTGCTGGTGGACGGCCTCAAGGCGAACATGAGCGCCGACCACGCCCGCACCGCCCGCGCCGCCGGGCTCGGCGAGCGCTCGATCCTGCTGCGGCACGCGGTGCGCAACTCCCTCGGCCCGACGCTGTCCATGGTCGGCATCCAGGCCGGGATGCTGCTGGCCGGCCTGGTGGTGGTCGAGAAGATCTTCGACTGGCCCGGCGTCGGCTCCTACCTGGACAAGTCCGTGGCCGCCTCCGACTTCCCGGCCATCGCGGGGGTCGCCCTGGTGCTCGGCCTGGTCTACGTGCTGCTCAACACGGTCGTGGACTGCCTGCAGGCCGCCGCCGACCGGCGCATCGCGCTCACCTGAACCCCGCGCGCGGACCCCGCGCGCCTTCCGGACCTGCACCACCCTGCGAGAGGAACCACCCCATGAACGTCACCGGCAACGCCGTGCTCATCGTCGTCGACATCCAGGGCGGCGACGTCGAGCGCGCCGAGTCCCGCACCGAGATCCCCTTCATGCCGGGCCGCACCGAACGGGCCCCCCGGGTGCGCGCGCTGATCGCCGAGAGCCGCGAGCGGGGCATCCCGGTGGTGTGGATCCAGGAGGTGCACAAGCCGTCGCTGATCGACATCGGCCGTGAGCTGGACGGCGCCGAGGGCCCGCACTGCGTCGAGGGCTGGCCGGAGACCGAGCTCGCCCGGGGCCTCGACCCCCGCCCGGACGAGTTCCTGATCCGC
>DAMBCY010000206.1:4071-7015 GCA_032056255.1 Cellulomonas sp.
GATCCGCAAGCGCCGCTACTCCGCGTTCTTCGGCACCGAGCTGGAGATCGTGCTCAAGGCCTACCGGGCGGACACCGTGCTGCTGATCGGTGGCCTCACGGACGTCTGCATCCACTACACGGCGGTCGACGCCCACCAGCACGACTACCGGGTGCGCGTCATCACCGACGCCGTCGGCGGCTCGACCCAGGAGGCGCACGACGCGTCGCTGCGCGCCATCGCGTACCTGCAGCGCGACGCGCTGGTCACCACCGCCGAGGTGCGCGAGTGGCTGACGACCGCCGAGCCGAACCCCGAGGTGCTGCGTGCCGCCGGCACCACCGCCCAGGCCGTCTGAGGAGGACCCGTGACCACCCCGATCCCCACCGCCTCGACCCCGAGCACGTCGTCACCGCAGGGGGCCCGCGACCACGCGCGCGCCCAGGGCGGGACGGTCGTCGACACCATGCCCACGGTGCCCGCCGCCGGGGCCGACCACTGGCCGGACGGCGTCGCCGCCGCGGACCGGCTGCACGCCGAGACCGTCGCCGGCGGGAACTACACCAGCCTGGTGCTGGCCCGCGGCACCGTGCTCGAGCTGACCGACCTCGCGGGCGACGCCTGCGCGCACCTGGTGCTGAGCAACGCGGTCGCCCCCGACGAGCGGCTGAACGTCGCCGACACGGTCAAGATCCAGTGGCAGGCCTACCTCGGGCCCGGCGCCATGCTGCTGTCCGACCGCGGCCGGGTGCTCGCCACGATCGTCGAGGACACCTCGCAGCGGCACGACACGTTCTGCGGCACGTCCTCGAAGGCCGCCAACGAGGCCCGGTACGGCGACGGCTCCCCGCAGGGCGGCACCCCGGCCGGGCGCGAGCTGCTGGTCCTGGCCGCGCTCAAGCAGGGCCTCGGGCCCCGGGACGTCCCGCCGAGCATCAGCCTGTTCCAGGGCGTGCGGATCGAGGCCGACGGCGCCACGACCTTCACCGGCTCGGCCGGCGCGGGCGCCCGCGTCCGGCTGCGGCTCGAGCTGCCCTGCACGGTGCTGCTGGCCAACGTGCCGCACCCCGTCGACCCGCGGGAGCAGTACGTGAGCACCCCGCTGCGGGTGCGCGCCTGGCGCGGCGAGCCCGCGGGCCCGGACGCCCCCGAGGCCGTCGCCACCCCGGAGGGCAGGCGCGCCTTCGCCAACACCACCGACTACGCCCGCGCGAGAGGACTGCGATGACCAGCACCGAGACCGAGCTCCCCACCCGGCTGGACGGCGCGACCGTCGTGCTGGACCAGGTCGTGCCGCGCCGCTCGCCGTGGTCCGCCGTGGTCCGGGCCGGCCAGGAGCTGACGATCGTCGACCTGGAGGGCAACCAGGCGGTGGACTGCCTGGTCTACGACGCGCACGACACCACGGTCCGCTACTCGGCCCCCGACACCGTCGCCGCGCAGCGCAACGTCTACCTGGTCACCGGCTCGGTGCTGCGCGCCGGCACCGGCGACGCCCTGATGACCCTGGTGCACGACGAGGTCGGCCGGCACGACACCATCGGCGGCGCCTGCTCCAAGGAGTCCAACGCGCTGCGCTACGGCCACCACACCGTGCACCAGCACGCCTGCGTGGAGAACTTCCTCGCCGAGGGCGCCCGCTGGGGGCTCGGCAAGCGCGACCTGGTCAGCAACATCAACTGGTACATGAACGTGCCGGTGGAGGCGGACGGCTCCCTCGGGATCGTCGACGGCATCTCCCGGCCGGGGCTGTCCCTCACGCTGCGCGCGGAGCGGGACGTGCTGGTGCTGGTGTCGAACTGCCCGCAGGTGAACAACCCGTGCAACGGGTTCGACCCGACGCCGGTGCGGATGGTCGTCACGTCGCCGGCCGGCACGGAGCCGGTCGCGTGAGCGAGGCGGCGGCGGGGACGCCGGAGGTCACGTCCGCGGCGGCTGCGCTGGCCGCGGTGGACCGGGCCTACGCCCGGATCGCCGAGGTCGACCGCCCGGAGGTGTGGATCACGCTGCGCCCGCGGGCCGACGTCGAGGCCGACGTGCGCGCCCAGCTGGACCGGGCCGCGGCCGGCGCCGACCTGCCCCTGCTCGGCCGGCTGGTCGCGGTGAAGAACAACATCGACGTCGCCGGCATCCCCACCACCGCCGCCTGCCCCGGCGCGGCCCGGCTGCCCGAGCAGGACGCCACCGTCGTCGCCCGGCTCCGGGACGCCGGCGCCGTGGTGCTCGGCGCCACCAACCTCGACCAGTTCGCCACCGGGCTGGTCGGCACCCGCAGCCCCTACGGCGCCGTGCGCGCCGCCGACCACCCCGACCGGGTCTCCGGCGGCTCCTCCTCGGGCTCGGCCGTCGCGGTGGCCCTCGGGATCGTGGACCTGGCGCTCGGCACCGACACCGCCGGCTCCGGGCGGGTGCCCGCCGCGCTGAACGGCGTGGTCGGCGTCAAGCCCACCCTCGGCCTGGTGCCGACCACCGGCGTGCTGCCCGCGTGCCGGTCGCTGGACTGCGTGAGCGTGCTCGCCCGCGACCTCGCGCTCGCCGCCCGGGCCACCGCCCTGCTCGCCGGCCCCGACGGCCGGGACGCCCTGGTCCGCCCGGTGCCGGCCGACGCCCCGCTGGCGGCCGTCGAGCGGCCCGTGCTCGCCGTGCCGCGCGCGGCCGACCTGGCCGCCCTCGACCCGCTGTGGCGCGCCGCCTTCGACCGGCACCTCGACGCCCTGCGCGCCGCGGGGCACGTGCTGCGGGAGATCGACCTCACCCCGTTCCTCGCCGCCGCCCGGCTGCTCTACGACGGCGCGTTCGTCGCCGAGCGGTACGCCGCGGTCGGCCCGCTGGTGGACACCGAGCCGGCCGGTCTCGACCCGGTGGTCGCGGGCATCATCCGCGCCGCCGCCGACCTGCCCGCCCACCGGTACGCCGCCGACCTGGTGCGGCTGGCCGAGCTGCGCGCCGGGGCCGAGGCCGCCCT
>DAMBCY010000207.1:0-6994 GCA_032056255.1 Cellulomonas sp.
GACCGCGGCCTCGCCGGCCAGCCACAGCACGATCGCCTCGGCGCGGGAGCCCACGTCGTCGGTGTGCCCCACGACCCGGACCTCGCCCTCCTGCCCGGCGGCGGCGATCTCCTGGGCCGCGGCGTCCACGACGCCCTGGGCCTCGGGGGTCAGCGCGAACTCGTCCGTCGCGAACAGCACGTCCGCCGACAGGGTCACGGTGGCCTCGTCGCCGGAGACCCGCGCCGACGACGTGTCGTCCAGCGTCTGGGTGAACGCGTCGAGCGTGGCGGTCGCGTAGGTGATCTCCCCGTCCCGGCCCAGGTCCTCGGGCGTCACCGCGAGCGTGCCGTCCTCGGCGTCCTCGACCGGGACGTCCGGCACCAGGCCGAGGTACGGGAACAGCACGTCGACCGTGTCGGACTCCGGCGCGGCGTAGAGCGCGTCGCTGTGCACCGGGGCGTCGGCGGTGAGGATCAGCGCGTCCCGGGTGGCGGCGGGCTGCTTCGAGCCGTCCGTCCCCGGCAGCAGGACCGTGGCCGAGGCCAGGTCGAGCAGCCGCACCGCGCCGACCCCCGACGGGCCGGTGGCCGGCTGCAGCAGCTGGCCGATCGCGACCGAGGCGCCGTCCTCGGCGCCCTCGCCGAGGGAGTAGTCGACCGAGAGCAGCGCCACCCCGTCCGCCACCCGCACGGGGGCGATCTCCAGCCGGAGCGGCACCCCCAGGTACGTCGCCTCGGCGGTGACCGTCTCCTCGGGCTCCGCCGCGGGCGTGGTCGCCGACGCGCCGGAGGGCCCGCCCGTGGGCTCCGGGCTCGGCTCGTCCGGACCGGTGCAGCCGGCGAGCAGCAGGGACGCGGCCACGAGCAGGACGGGGAGTGTGCGCAACGTGCTTCCCTTCGCGAGACGACGTGCGGGCCCGGACGACGTCGTCGACCGGACCCGCACCGTGGGTGCCGGCGGATCAGCCGATGCCGTCGACGGCCTCCTGGATCTTGTTGCCGATGGTGGTGCCGATCGGCGTCGCGAACGTGATGATCGCGGCGATGATCAGACCCACGACGATGATGATGCCGACGTACTCCACCGAGCCCTGACCGCGGTCGTCGGAGCGGAGGCGGTCGAACATCCCCGTGAGGACGCCGGCGACGGCGATCTGGGCGGCGACCGCGCGGCGGGTGATCTGGTCCATGGTGTGCTCCTCGTTCGTCGTCCTCGTCCCGGCGGTGCGCCGGGCCTGCTCTGCTGATGACACCGACACTAGGGACCGACCGGACCCAGCCACGACGGCCCGGGGGCCCGGTTCAGGCCCGTCTCCGGTCGTCGTCCGGTGGGCCCGTGGACCCAGGACCGTCGTCGGCGACCGCGGCCTCGCCGGCCAGCCACAGCACGATCGCCTCGGCGCGGGAGCCCACGCCGAGCTTGGCGAAGATGCGGTTGATGTGGTTCTTGACCGTCTTCTCGCTGAGGAAGAGCTCGCGGGCGATCTGGGCGTTGCTCCGCCCCGTCGCGATGACCGCCATGATCTCGGCCTCCCGCTCCGACAGCGCGTCCCGGACGGCACCCCCGGGCGCGGGACCGGGCACCGGACCCGGCGCGGGCGCGACCGGCAGGGACCGCCCCCAGGGGCCGATCCCGGCGGTGAACGTCCCGCCGGCCAGGCAGGCCCGGATGGCCGCCGCGATGCCCTCCGGCTCCAGCGAGCCGTGGATGATGTAGCCGGAGGCGCCGCGCTGCATCGCCTCGCCGACCACCTCCAGGTCGTCCGTGTTGGTGAGCATGAGGACGGTCGCGTGCTCCAGCAGGTCCGGCAGCGCGGAGAGCCCGTCGCGCACCGGCATCCGCACGTCGAGCAGCACCACGTCGACGTCCCCGGCCCGGGTGCGGTCGACGGCCACCTGGCCGTTCTCGGCCTCGTCGACCTGCTCGACGTCGGGCAGCGCCTCGAGCGCGACCCGCAGCCCCAGCCGGATCAGCGCGTTGTCGTCCGCGACGAGCACCCTCATGCCGCACCCCGCGTCGTGGACGGCACCGCGTGCGGGACGGCGGGCGCGGCCGCGGGGCCGGCGACGGAGACCGCCCGGAGCCGCACCACCGCGCGCAGGCCCCCGCCCGGGGCGTCCGCGACCACCACGTCGCCGTCGTGCGCCCGCGCGCGCTCGGCGATGCCGACCAGCCCGTAGTGCCCCGGCTCCGGGGTCGGTGCTCCGGTCGCACCGGCGCCGGGCGCCGGCAGCCCCCGGCCGTCGTCCGTCACGGTCACCCGCACGGCGTCCCCGTCCCGGTCCACCCGCACCTCGGCCCGCCCGGCGCCCGAGTGCCGCCGCACGTTCTCCAGCAGCTCCAGGACGATCGCCCGCAGGTCGGCGCGCAGCCCGGGGTCCAGCTCGCCGAGCCCGGCCGCGACCTCCCCGGTGCAGGCGATGCCGGTACGGGCCGTCCAGCGGGCGCAGATCTCGGCGAGGTCCTCGTCCGTCGGGTCCTCGGCGCGCCGGAGCTCCCCGAGCGCCGTGCGGGTGTCGCGGTGCGCGACCCGGCACGAGTCGAGCAGCTGCTCGGCCAGCCGGCGGGTCGCGGGGTCCGCGCCGTCCTGCTCCAGCCGGCGCACGAGCGTGGCGCCGATGAGGGTCGCGCCCGCCAGGTCCGCGGCGACCGTGTCGTGCAGGTCGCGCGCGATCCGCACCCGCTCGGCCAGCGCGGCCTGGCGGGCCTGGGTGCCCGAGAGCTCGGCGCCCACCTCGGCCTGCGCCGTGAGCGAGCGCCCCAGCGCGTTCCCCGCCCAGGCCATCGTCACCAGGCCCGCCACGCCGACCCCGACCACCGGCCACGGCACCGGCTGCGGCGCGAACGTGGCGGCCCCGAGCAGCGCCAGCCCGATGGGCACGGACATGAACAGCGCGAGCCGGGTGCCGACCATGACGCCGAGCAGGGTCACGCTCGCCGCCGCGTACGCGATGCCGAGCTCGGCGGAGCGCAGCGCCAGGACGACCACGGCCGTCGTGACCATGTCCCCCGCGAGCAGGATCCCCGAGCGGGTCAGCAGCGGGCCGCGCCGTTCCCAGGACCACGCCGGGACGGCGGAGAACGGGGCGGCGAGCAGCGCGATCAGCAGCCAGCCGAGACCGGTGGACCGCCCGGCGAGCGCCGACACCACGCCGAGCAGCAGGATCACCAGGCGGACCTCGCACAGCAGGCGCACCACCCGGCCGATGGCCCGGAGCCCGAGGTCCCCGGCCTGGCCCGGGGCGACCTCGTCCCGCGTCCGGCGGACCCGGACCCGCACCGCGTCAGAAGATGCCACTGAGCGCCTCCGCGTTCGCCAGCACCACCGCGGCGCCGATCAGGATGATCGCGCCCGGCACGATGGTCATCGTCACGACCAGGGAGACCTTGGGCGCCGCCTTCGCCGCCGCCTGGCGCACCCGCTGCGCGTGGTCGCGGCGCACGTCCGCGGCGATGTCGCTCAGCGCGCTGGCCAGCGGGACGCCGAGCTCCTCGGCCTGCAGCAGCGCCGTGACGAACGCGCCGACCGGCTCCGAGCGGGTGCGCTCCCGCAATGCGAGGAACGCCTGGCGGCGGGTCACGCCCATCGACATCTCGCGCAGCGCCGTCGTCATCTCCTGGGCGAGCGGCCCGTCGTGGAACTCGCAGACCCGCTCCACCGCCTGCCGGAACCCGAGCCCCGCGGTGACCGTCACCCCGAGGACGTCGAGGAAGTCGGGCAGCTCGGCGTCGATCCGCGCCTGGCGCTGGTTGCCGACGCCGGTGAGCCACAGCCGCATCCACGCGCACAGCAGCAGCGCGAACAGCACCCCGACCAGCGGCTGGCCGACCAGCACGAACACCAGCAGCATGATCGCGGCCAGGACCACGAAGGCCGCCTGCCGGCGCACGTAGGTGGTGACCGTCATGCCGTCCGGCCGGCCCGCGCGCCGCAGCCGCACGTCCAGCGCCTGCAGCCCGCGGGGGCCGTAGGCCCGCATCGCGGTGCCGGTGAACCGGGCGCCGAGGGTGTCCAGGAACCCGTTGAGGCCCGGGCGCTCCTGCGCCGGGCGCGCCGCCCGGAGCTGGTCCTCCACGTCCTCCAGCCCGGTGGTCCGCATCAGCCGCCAGCCGAGCACGCCGACCACCAGCAGGGCGGCGGCGGTGAGGCCGAGCAGGAGCGCCATCAGAACTCCACCCGGGTCAGCCGGCGGATCAGCAGGAACCCGACGGCGAACAGCGCGGCGGCGGCGACCAGGGCGATCTGGCCCGCCAGCGTGCCGAACATCGCGTCGAGCGCGCCCGGCGAGAGCAGGTTCATGAGGAACACCGAGCCCGCCCCGATGAGGATCACCGCGTACCCGGAGAACGCGGCGCCCACGACGGCGGTGCGCACCTCCCGGCGCAGCTGGCGGCGCTCGTCGAGCGTCGCCGCGATGTTGGACAGCGCGGTGACCAGCGCGCCGCCGGCCTTGCCCTGGATCACCAGGGTCTGCACCAGCACGACGAGCTCGCGG
Source organism: Cellulomonas sp. (assembly GCA_032056255.1). Taxonomy (GTDB): domain Bacteria; phylum Actinomycetota; class Actinomycetes; order Actinomycetales; family Cellulomonadaceae; genus Cellulomonas. The sequence continues at coordinate 4,479 of DAMBCY010000207.1, forward strand.
GACGGCAGCCGCGCGGACAGGTGCTGGAGCGCGACGTCGAGCGTCTGCCCCACGCCGAGCTCGGCGCCCACCTGGGCCAGCTCGGTGCTGGCGGGCTCGTCCATCTCCCGGCTCGCGAGCTCGAGCGAGCGGCGCACGCCGAGGCCGGCCTGGGCGCCGTTCGCGAGCAGCCGGGCGAGCTCGGGCAGCTGCCCGACGAACTTCTCGATCCGCGCCTGGCGCCGCCGGTCCAGCCACTGCCGCGCGCTGACCGCGACCACGACGGCGACCAGCACCGCGCCCGCCCGTCCCACCAGCGGGAAGGTCACGGCCGCGGCGGCTGCCGCGAGGGCGGCCACCCCGAGGACGAAGGCCGTCGGGGACCAGGTCGTCAGACCCGATCCGGCGAGCAGCGCCGAGACCCGCGCACCCCACCGGGTCCGGCGCGCCCGCGCGTCCACCCGGTCGAGCAGCGTGGAGCGCCAGGTGGCCCGGGCGTCCACCGCGCGCAGCAGGAGGCGCCGGTGGGCCGCGTTCTGCTGGAGCACCGCGACGGTGAACACCGCCAGCACCAGCACCACGAACAGCAGCGCGATGATCGTCCCCGGCGTCATCCGGCCGCCTCCATGACGACCTCGACCTCACCCGCCCGGCGCAGCCGCTCGCGGAGCTGAGCCGGCGCCGGGAACCGCACGAACCGGCCGGTGATCACGCGGTCCGGACCGACGGGGTCCTGCTCGAACCGGATCAGCGGCACCATCGCGTAGTCGTCCCGGCGCTCCGAGACCACCGCGGCGATCTCGGCGACCCGGCGGGTGCCGTCGGCGCCGCGCTCCAGGTGCACCACCAGGTCGATCGCGCCGTTGATCTGGTCGCGGATGGTCGAGACCGGCAGCTCCAGCTCGCTCATCGTCGCGAGCGTCTCCAGGCGGCCCAGCGCGTCGAAGGCGCCGTTCGCGTGCACCGTCGCCAGCGAGCCCTCGTGGCCGGTGTTCATCGCCTGCAGCATGTCCAGCGTCTCGCCGCCGCGGACCTCGCCGACCACGATCCGGTCGGGTCGCATGCGCAGCGCGTTGCGCACGAGGTCCCGGATGGTGACCTGGCCGGTCCCCTCGACGTTGGCGGGACGCGACTCGAGGCGCACGACGTGCTCCTGCTGGAGCGAGAGCTCGGCCGCGTCCTCGATGGTCACGATCCGCTCGTGGTCCGGGATGAGCCCCGACAGCGCGTTGAGGAAGGTCGTCTTCCCGGTGCCGGTGCCCCCGGAGATCATGATGTTGAGGTGCGCCCGCACGCACGCGCCCAGCAGCGTCGCGGCGTGGGCGTCGAGGCTGCCGTTGGCGACGAGCTCGCCGAGCCGGTAGGGCCGCGGGAAGCGCCGGATGGTCAGCGACGGGCCGTCGAGCGCCAGCGGCGGGATGATCACGTTGACCCGCTCGCCGGTGGGCAGGCGGGCGTCGACCATCGGCGAGGACTCGTCGACGCGGCGGTTCACCGACGACACGATGCGGTCGATGGTCTGGTACAGCTGCTCGGCGGAGGCGAACGCGGTCGCCACCCGCTCCAGCCGGCCGCGCCGCTCCACGAACACGTCGCGCGGCCCGTTGACCATGATCTCGGTGATGGACTCGTCCGCGAGCAGCGGCTCCAGCACGCCGAGCCCGAGCGCGTCGTCGACGACCCGCTGGATGAGCACGGACCGGTCCCGCGACGCCAGGACGGGACCGTCCTGGGACAGCAGGTCGGCGAGGACCCGCTCCAGGCGCACCCGGCGCTGGGAGGGGCTGAGCCGCGCGAGCTCGTCGAGGTCGACCTCGTCGAGCAGCCGGTCGCGGTAGTGGCTGATGAGGTCCGGCTCGTCCGAGCGGACGTCGGACTGCTGCAGGCGGTCGCGCAGGCCCATGGTCAGCTCCTCGGCAGCACGGCGTCGCGGGTCACGACGAACGAGCGGGACGTGATGCCGGGCAGCACGATCGGGACCCGCACGGTGACCTGCACCGTCGAGGCGCCACCCGCGCCCGAGGCGCTGATGCCGTCGACCGTCGCCCAGCCGGGCAGCTGGCGGCGCACCGCCAGGTCCACGTCCCGGCCGAGGGAGTGGGCGCGCGCCCCGTCCCGGGCGGCCTGCTGCGTCGCCGCGCCCACCTGGCTGATGTAGAGCCCCTGCACGCACAGGCACACGACCACGACGAGCACCGCGACGTAGCCGACGAGCTCGATCGCGACGCTGCCCGCGTCGCCCCGGCCCCGCCGGTCGGCGAGCCGGCGCAGCAGGGTCACGACGGCTCCGGCAGGGTGCTGGCGCTCGCGCTGGCCCGCAGGTCCAGCCACGGCACGATCGACGGGGCCGCGACGGTGACCTCGACGGCGTCCGACCCGACGCGCACGGTGGACCCCGAGCGCCACGGCCCGGTCAGCTCGTCGCGCGCGTCGCGGGTGGCCCGGTCCACGGTCGCCGGCCCGTACCCCTCGACGCTGACGGTGCGCGCGGCCTCCTGGGCCGCGTTGCGGGCCAGCGGGAAGCCGACGGCCCAGGA
>DAMBCY010000208.1:0-6947 GCA_032056255.1 Cellulomonas sp.
CCGTACGCGGCCGCGTAGGCCTCGAGGGTCCCGGGACCGCCGAAGTCGGCGTGCGTGTAGTCCAGGCCGGTGTCGATGACGCCGATCCGGACGCCCTCGCCGGTCTGGCCGGTGTCCTGCCACACCTGCAACGCGCGGGTGAACGCGTCGCTGGAGGAGTTGTCGGCGGTCTTGGAGGTCACCCGGTACACGGCGACGACGTCGTCGGACCCGGCGAGCTCGCGGACCTGCGCGGCGTCACCGGTGACGAGCGTGCCGGACACCAGGTTGGACAGCGTGGCGATGCGCTGCGGCGCGACCGCCGCGGCGCGGGCGCCGGCGTCGGGCGCCGCCTCGTCCGGGACCACGGCCTCGGCCACCTGCTCGACCTGCTCGGTGGCGGCCTGCACCGCGGCGGCGTCGCCGCCGTCCTCCGCGACGTCCAGGCCGGACGGGGTGTCGAGCTGGACGAACGCGGTCACCGGCCCGTCGGCGTCGGCGAGCCCGGGGGACACCTTGTCGACGAGACCGCCGAGCACGTCGTCGGACGCGACGGGGTCGCCGGCGCCGGCGACCAGGCCGCCGGGGGGTGCGGTGACGCGTCCGCCGGTCGCCGGCGCCGCGGCGACCGCGCCTCCGGCCCCGAGCGTGGTGGTGGCGACGAGCGCCAGGGCGGTCAACGAGGCACGGAACGAGCGACGCGGCATGACAATCCGTTCTTCTCCATCAGGCACGGACCTGGCGCGCACCGCAGCCAGCTCGCGACGTGACATCGCGTCATGACCGGGGTGACAGGAGGCTCACGGTACAAAGGTTTGGGTGATTCGTCACGGTTTCGCCACACATCCACCGCCGGGTCGACGCACAGGTGCGGCCGGCACGCGGCACGGAGGCCACGCGGAGGGGCGGCCGCGACCGCGTCCGGGATGGCCGCGAGCACCCGGTCGTGGGGATCTCGTGAAGACCGTCCCGGCGCATCGTCACCGCATCGTCACGTTCTGCGCGCGCCGCTCCCGTACGACGCCGAGGTCCGTTGCCTAACCTCGCTCCCCGTGAGTGACAGCATGCCGACCGCGCGGCGCACGTCCCGCGGACGGCATGCGACAGCCCCGCGCGGCGACGCGGGCACGACCGCCCCGACCGAAGGTGCAGCCCCCCTCCTCGTGACGTCCCCGACACCGCCCTCCCCTGACGAGGACGCCCCGGCGAGCCCCCGTGCCCACGGTCGCCGCGCCGCCGTCCCGGCTCCCGGTCCCGCCGCCCGCCCCGCCGGTGCGGCGCGCGCGACCGGTGCCCACCGTGCCCACCGCGCCGACGGCCGGGCCAGCATCCGCACCCCCGCGCGCGGCGTCGCGGCCCCCGCCACCCTCGCGACCGCCGACGTCCCGGTGAACCGTGCCGAGCGTCGCCGGCGCCGGATGCCCCGCCGCTCCGCCACCCGGGTCGCCAAGGGTGTCGTGGCCGCGGGCCTGGCGCTCGGCGTCGGCGGGTTCGCCCTCGTCCCCGGCGGCGCCGAGCGCGGCATCCGCGCGCTCGCCGACCTGCCGGACGACGGCGGGGCGGCCGACGCCGCCGCGGCGGCCGCGGCCGTGGTGCAGGCCCGCCTCGAGTCGCAGATCGTGCAGGAGCGCGGCGCCGCCGTCGTCCTGGCGAGCTCGACCGCGCAGGACGCCGACACCGCGACGGCCGACGCCGTCGCAGCCGCCGTGCCCGCCGAGCAGCTCGCCGAGCTGTCGACGGCGGTCGCCGAGCTGGACTCCCTCATCGCCGCGACCCAGTCGACCCAGCCCGCGATCGCCGCGCTGCGCACCGACGAGGGGCTCTCACCCGTGCCCTCCGGCGACCCGGTCGTCGAGTCCGCGCAGGCGGCGGCAGCCGCGGACGCCGCGGACGCCGCTGCCGCGGGCGGCGCGACGACGACCTCCGACGAGATCGAGCCGTCCGCCACCGCCACCGCCACCGACGAGGCTCCCGCCGACGCCCCCGCCACGACGGAGCCGACGTCCGCCGCGACCGCCGACGCCCCCGTGGACCCCGCCGCCGCCCGGCTGACGGCGGCGGTGGAGAAGGTCGCGACGCTGACCGCCGAGGTGCAGGTCGTCACGCAGCAGACGCAGGAGGCCGCCGCCGCCGCGGCCGCGCGCAAGGAGGCCCAGCGCACGTCCCTGGACGCGTACAGCAACGGCCAGATCCCGGCCTCGGCGCTCTGCGAGCTCGACTTCGCCCCGGGCCAGCAGCTGCGCTGCGACGCCGCGGAGGCCCTGGAGCAGCTGAACGGGGCGTTCGCCGCGACCTTCGGCGCGAACCTGGTGATCACCGACTCCTACCGCTCCTACAGCCAGCAGGTCGCCTGCCGCGCGCAGAAGGGCAGCCTCTGCGCGACGCCCGGCACCTCGAACCACGGCTCCGGCACCGCGGTGGACCTGGGCGGGAACGCGTACTCGTTCGGCACCGACCAGCACGACTGGATGCTCGCGCACGCCGAGGAGTACGGGTGGACGCTGCCCGACTGGGCGCGGGCCTCCGGGTCGAAGCCCGAGCCGTGGCACTGGGAGTACGTGGGCTGAGCGCTCCCGACCCGCCGGACCCCCGCCGGCGGGTGAGCTCGTCAGGCGCGTCCCCGGGGTGCGACCTACCGTGGACCGGGCGGCGTCCGACCGGCCGCCGCCCCCCGTCCCGCGAGGAGCCCGACATGCCCACACGCACCGCACGCACCGCCTGGAACGGCACCCTGGAGGGGGGAGGCGGGCAGGTGGAGCTCAGCAGCTCGAAGGTCGGCACCTACGACGTGTCGTTCCCGAAGCGGGCGGCCGACGAGGCGGGCGGCACGACCTCCCCCGAGGAGCTGGTCGCCGCGGCCCACTCGTCCTGCTACGCCATGCAGCTCTCCGCCGTCATCGGCGAGGCCGGCGGCACGCCCGAGTCGCTCGAGGTCACCGCGGACGTCTCGCTGGGCCCGGACCCCGCCGGCGGGTTCCGGATCACCGGCATCGCGCTGACCGTGCGCGGCGAGGTCACCGGGCTCGACGAGGCCGGCTTCCTGGCGGCGGCCGAGGACGCCAAGGCCACCTGCCCGGTGAGCAAGGCGCTGACGGGCGTGGAGATCACCCTGGACGCCGCGCTGGACTGAACCTCGTCGCCGGTCGCGCCCGGCTGCTGGACGGTCCCGGGACCGCGAGCCGGGGCGGTGGAACACTGACCCGCGTGTCGACCGCCACGTCCCTGCCCCCGGCCTCGGGACCGGATGCGCCGAGCGCCGCGTCCGGGGCCGCCGAGCTCGCCCGTGCCCTGCGCTCCGCCGTCGCGGGCGTGGTCGACGACTCCACGCGCCGCCGCGCCGAGTACGCCACCGACGCGTCGAACTACCGCGTCGTGCCCGCCGTCGTCGTCTTCCCGCGCGACGTCGACGACGCCCTGGCCGCCCTCGAGGTCGCCCGGGGGCTCGGCGTCCCGGTGACGTCCCGCGGCGGCGGCACCTCCGTGGCCGGGAACGCGGTGGGCACCGGGATGGTCCTCGACTGGTCCCGGCACGTGAACCGCGTCCTGGAGATCGACCCCGCGACGTCCACCGCGCGCGTCGAGCCCGGCGTGGTCATGGCGATGCTGCAGCGCGCCGCGGCGCCGCACGGCCTGCGGTTCGGTCCCGACCCGTCCACCCAGGCGCGCGCCACGCTCGGCGGGATGATCGGCAACAACGCGTGCGGGCCGCGCGCCGTCGCGTACGGCCGCACCGCCGACAACGTGCTGGAGCTCGACGTCGTCGACGGCCGCGGCCGCCGGTTCACCGCGGGCCGCGGGCTCGACCCGGTGCCAGGGCTGGACGCGCTGGTCCGGTCCGAGATGGACCTGCTGCGCACCGAGCTCGGCCGGTTCGGGCGCCAGGTGTCCGGCTACTCCCTGGAGCACCTGCTGCCCGAGAAGGGCGCCGACCTCGCCAAGGCCCTGGTCGGGACGGAGGGCACCGTCGTCACCCTGCTCGGCGCGACCGTGCGGCTGGTGCCGGTGTCCGCCGCACCCGTGCTCGTCGTGCTCGGCTACCCCGACATGCCGACCGCCGCCGACGCCGTCCCCGCCCTGCTGGCCCACAAGCCCCTGGCGATCGAGGGCATGGACGCCCGGCTGGTCGACGTGGTCCGCCGGGTCAAGGGCGCCGCCGCGGTCCCGCCGCTGCCCGAGGGCGCCGGCTGGCTGATGGTCGAGGTCGGCGGCGACACCCTCGACGAGGCGCTGGACCGGGCGCGCGCGCTCGCGGTCGACGCCGGGACCCGGGCCGTCGGCCTCTTCCCGCCCGGGCCGGAGGCGGCGGCGATGTGGCGCATCCGCGAGGACGGCGCCGGCCTGGGCGGTCGCACCCCGTCGGGCGACCAGGCCTGGCCCGGGTTCGAGGACTCCGCGGTGCCGCCCGAGCGGCTCGGCGCCTACCTGCGCGAGCTCGAGGCGCTGATGGCCCGGCACCGGGTCGACGGGCTGGCGTACGGGCACTTCGGCGACGGCTGCGTGCACCTGCGCCTCGACATCCCCCTGGAGCGGTCCGGCGACCCGCTGCGCGCGTTCATGACGGACGCCGCCCACCTCGTCGCCGAGCACGGCGGGTCGCTGTCCGGCGAGCACGGCGACGGCCGCGCCCGGTCCGAGCTGCTGCCCGTCATGTACTCCTCGCGCGCGATCGCGGCGTTCGAGGCGTTCAAGGACCTGCTGGACCCCGACGACCTGCTCAACCCCGGCGTCCTGGTCCGGCCGCGCCCGCTGGACGCCGACCTGCGCCGCCCGCACGCCCGGCCCCTGCCCGCGGGTCACGGCGGCTTCGCGTTCGGCCACGACGACGGCGACTTCACCACGGCGGTGCACCGGTGCGTCGGGGTGGGCAAGTGCCGCGCGGACTCGTCGGCGGCCGGCGGGTTCATGTGCCCGTCGTACCTGGCCACGAAGGACGAGAAGGACTCCACCCGGGGACGCGCCCGCGTGCTGCAGGAGATGGCGAACGGCACGCTCGTGTCCCGCGGGTGGGCCTCCGAGGAGGTGCACGACGCCCTCGACCTGTGCCTGTCCTGCAAGGCGTGCTCCTCGGACTGCCCGGCCGGCGTCGACATGGCGCAGTACAAGGCCGAGGTGCTGCACCGCACGTACCGCGGCCGGCTGCGGCCGGTGAACCACTACGCCCTGGGCTGGCTGCCGCGCTGGACCCGGCTCGTCACCGGCGTGCCCGGGCTGGCCCGGGTCGCGAACGCCGTGCTCGGCGTGCGGCCGCTCGCGCGGCTCGTGCTCCGGGCCGGGGGGATGGACCCGCGCCGGACGATGGTCGACTTCGCCCCCTCGCCGTTCCGGTCGCGCGTGCGCCGCGGGGAGGTGTCCGTGCGGCGCGGGGGAGCGCCCGCCGGGGCGCTGTCCGGCACCTCCGGCCGGCCGCCCGTGCTGCTGTGGACCGACTCGTTCAGCGACGCCCTGGCCCCGTCCGTGCCCGTCGCGGCCGTGCGGGTGCTGCGCGCCGCCGGGTACGAGGTGATCGTCCCCGACCACGACGCCTGCTGCGGCCTGACCTGGATCTCGACCGGCCAGCTCGACGGCGCCCGCAAGCGCCTCACCCACCTGCTCGAGGTGCTCGGCCCGTACGCCGTCAACGGCGTGCCGATCGTCGGGCTCGAGCCCTCCTGCACCGCGGTGCTCCGCTCCGACCTGCTCGACCTGCTGCCCGACGACCCGCGCGCCGCGGCGGTCGCCCGGGCCACCCGCACCCTCGCCGAGCTGCTCACCGCGCCCGCGCCCGTCGGCCCGGGTGACCGGTGGACGGTGCCCGACCTCTCCGACGTCACCGCCGTGGTGCAGCCGCACTGCCACCACCACGCCGTGATGACGTACACGGCCGACCGGACGCTGCTGCGCGACGCGGGCGCGTCGTTCTCGACGCTCGCCGGCTGCTGCGGACTGGCCGGGAACTTCGGCATGGAGGCGGGGCACTACGACGTCTCGGTGCAGGTGGCCGAGCACGCGCTGCTGCCGGCGCTGCGGGACGCCGCCCCCGGTGACGTCTACCTCGCGGACGGCTACTCCTGCCGCACCCAGGCCGACCAGCTCGCGGGCGTCCAGGGCGTCCACCTCGCGGAGCTCCTCGCCGCCCACCTCTAGCCCCCACCCGCCCCTCTCCCCGCCGCACCCCTCCGCCCCTGCATCCGCCGGGGGAGGTCGCCCCGGTCGAGAGAGGTCCTCCCGGGCACCCTTCATCCCGGGAAGCACCGATCTCGGCGGTGACGGTGGGCGGGAGCGAGCGGGATTTGGGGGAACTCCGCGGATCGCGTACTCTGGTCGCTGCCCAAGACCGCAGGTCGTCGGCCCCCGTGCTCGTCCCACCTCCGTGGGGTGCGTCCGGGAGCCGCCCGAAGTCCCGCTCCGGCGGAGGCCCGCGCAGGTGATCGATGTTCGACGGTGACGCGCGAGAGCGTGTGGACTGCGAGCCCCGGCCTCCTGCGCCGGGGCTCTTTCGCGTTCGGGTCGAGGACGACGCCCCGCGGCACCACCACCGGAAGGATTGCCATGGCGAGGCCGGACAAGGCAGCCGCGGTCGCCGAGCTCACGGACCAGTTCCGTGAGTCGAACGCGGCTGTGCTGACCGAGTACCGCGGGCTCACCGTCAAGCAGCTCAAGACGCTGCGACGGTCGCTCAGCGGCAACGCGAACTACGCCGTGGTGAAGAACACGCTGACCGCGATCGCGGCCAAGGAAGCCGGCATCGAGGGGATCGTCGACGAGCTCAAGGGCCCGTCCGCCATCGCCTTCGTCACCGGTGACCCGGTCGAGGCCGCCAAGGGTCTGCGTGACTTCGCCAAGGCGAACCCGGCACTGGTCATCAAGGGCGGTGTCCTCGACGGGCGCGCCCTGACCGCTGCCGAGGTCACCAAGCTCGCGGACCTCGAGTCCCGCGAGGTCCTGCTGGCCAAGACGGCCGGTGCGATGAAGGCCAAGCTGTTCCAGGC
>DAMBCY010000209.1:0-4222 GCA_032056255.1 Cellulomonas sp.
CCGGTGTGCTGCTGTCGTCGTTCCAGTCGCTCGCGATCTCCATCCCCGTGGAGCGGGACGAGGGCGGGCTGAAGCGGCTCGGCGGCACCCCGCTGCCCCCGGCGGCGTACTTCCTCGGCAAGGTCGGCCAGGTGCTGGTCGTGTCGGTGGTGCAGGTGGCGCTGCTGCTGCTGGTCGCGACCGTGCTGTTCGACGTCACGCTGCCGGACACCGCGGACCGCTGGGGGACGTTCGCCTGGGTGTTCGTGCTCGGGACGGCCGCCGGCGCGGTCTGCGGGGTCGGCTTCTCGTCGCTGCCCCGCTCCGGCCGGTCCGCGAGCGCCGTCGTCACCCCCGTGGTGCTGGTGCTGCAGTTCATCTCGGGCGTGTTCTTCACGTTCTACGACCTGCCGTCCTGGATGCAGCAGGTGGCGTCGGTGTTCCCGCTGAAGTGGATGGCGCAGGGCATGCGCTCGGTGTTCCTGCCGGACTCGGCCAAGGCCCTCGAGGTCGGTGGGTCCTGGCAGCACGGCGCGACGGCGGCGGTGCTGGCGGCGTGGCTCGTGGTCGGGCTCGTCGTGGGGGTGCGCACGTTCCGGTGGCGGCGGCGTGACGACGGCTGAGCTGCGCCAGACTGGTCCGGTGAGGACGGACGGAGAGCCGGACCCCCGGTCGCGCGCCGTGACGGGCGGCGCGCCCGGGTCGTCCCTGCCGCCGGACGCCGTGGGCGGCGCCGAGGACAGGTCGGCGGCCTGGGAGCGCACCGACTTCTGGCGCCGGGCGCTCGCCGGCTGGGACGTCGCGTTCTACGTCCTGCTGGCGATCAGCGCGGTCTCGATCGCCACCGTCTCGCGGACCTTCCCGCCCGACGGCCCGACCTGGGCGGCGCTCGGCGGGCTGGTGGTGCTGCTGCTCACGTACGTGCTCGTCGGACGACGCGGCGCGCGGGCGGGCGACCTCCGGCGGACGCGCACCTACCTGGTCGTGCTCGTGCTGGTGGTCGCGCTGTGCAGCGGCGTCAGCACGATCGGGTCGATCCTGCTGTTCATCGGGTTCTCCCAGGTCTGGTTCTTCGCGGCGTCCCTGCGCGAGGGCGTGGTGGCCTCGATCGTGCTCGCGGTCGCCACCTGCGTGACGATCGCGGCCGGGGCGTTCGCCGCGGGCGAGCGGCCGGCCGCCGCGGACCTGGTGGTGCTGGTCGCGCAGATGTCCGTGGGGCTGATCTTCTCGCTCGCGCTGGGCCTGTGGATCACCCGCGTCGCCGAGCGGTCGGAGGAGCGCGCGGAGCTGCTCGAGCGGCTGGAGGCGGCGCAGGCCGCGCTGGCCGCCAGCCACCACGCGGCGGGGGTGGTCGCCGAGCGCGAGCGCATGGCGCAGGAGATCCACGACACGCTCGCGCAGGGCTTCACCAGCGTGGTGATGCTGGCGCAGACCGCGCAGGCGCAGCTCGAGGTCGGACGGCAGGACGAGGCCGCGGACCGGCTGGCCCAGATCGAGCAGGTCGCGCGGGACAACCTCGCCGAGGCCCGCGCGCTGGTGGCCGCCTTCGGGCCGGCCGCCCTGGCCGACGCGACCCTCGGCGAGGCGCTGGAGCGCCTCGGCGAGCGGTTCCAGGCGGAGACCGGGGTGCAGGTCGACGTCCGGCTCGCGGACGTCGGCGGGGCCGGGCGCGACACGGAGGTGGTCGTGCTGCGCGCGGCGCAGGAGGCCCTGGCGAACGTCCGCAAGCACGCGGGCGCCCGCCGGGTGGTGCTGCGGTTGCGGCGGGACGACGGCGTGGTGGCGCTCGAGGTGGTCGACGACGGGCGCGGGCTCGCGCCGGGCAGCGCCGAGGGCGTCGGGCTGCGGGGGATGCGGGACCGCGTGACGGCGGGCGGCGGGACCCTGGACGTCGTGGGTGAGCCCGGGCGCGGGACACGGGTGCGGCTGGCGCTCCCGCTGGCGGACGCCGGGGTGCTGAGGACGCCCCGCGGCGAGGGCGGGGACGGGACGGCGTGAGCGGGACAACGGTGCGGGTGCTGCTGGCGGACGACCACCCGGTGGTCCGCTCGGGGTTGGCGGGGCTGCTGGCGGTCGAGCCGGACATCGAGGTGGTCGGCGAGGTCGCCGACGGCGAGGCCGCGGTGACCGCCGCGCACGCCCTGCGTCCCGACCTGGTGCTGATGGACCTGCGGATGCCGGTGCTGGACGGCGCGGCGGCGACCGCCCGGATCACCGCGGGGCTGCCCGGCGTGCGGGTGCTCGTGCTGACGACCTACGAGACCGACGCGGACATCCTCCGGGCCGTCGAGGCCGGGGCGACCGGCTACCTGCTGAAGGACACGCCGCGCGAGCAGCTGGTCGCGGGCGTCCGGGCCGCCGCCCGCGGGGAGTCCGCGCTGTCGCCGTCGGTGGCGTCGCGGCTCGTGCAGCAGATGCGCGCGGACACGGACCGGCTGACCGCCCGCGAGCTCCAGGTGCTGGCCGGGGTCGCCCGGGGGCTGTCGAACGCGGCGGTCGGACGCGAGCTGTTCATCGCGGAGGCCACGGTGAAGACCCACCTGCTGCGGGCGTTCGGCAAGCTCGGCGTCGACGACCGCACCGCCGCGGTGACGGTCGCGATGCAGCGGGGCCTGCTGCCGGCGCCGTGACCCGGCACCCGGGACGCCCCGGCGCGCCGCGGGTCGTGCACCCGCGGCACCTCGGGCAGACTCGCCGGGTGCGCGACCTGGCCCTGCTCCCGAAGGCCCACCTCCACCTGCACTTCACCGGGTCGATGCGGGTGCCCACCCTCGCCGAGCTGGCCGCCGACCGGGGTGTGCGGCTGCCCGCGACGCTGCTCGACGGCGAGGGGCTGCGGGTGCCCGCGGACGAGCGGGGCTGGTTCCGGTTCCAGCGGCTCTACGACGCGGCGCGCGCCTGCGTGCGCGGTGAGGCCGACCTGCGGCGCATCGTGCGCGAGGCGGCGACCGACGACGCCGCCGAGGGCTCGGGGCGCCTGGAGATCCAGGTCGACCCCACCTCCTACGCCCCGCCGGTCGGCGGCATCACGCCCGCGCTGGAGATCGTGCTCGACGAGGCGCGCGCGGCCGGCGCGGACCTCGGCATCGAGGTCGGCGTGGTCGTGGCGGCGTCCCGGATGCGGCACCCGCTCGACGCCCGGATCCTCGCGCGGCTGGCCGCCCGGTACGCCGGCGACGGGTCCGGCGAGGTGGTCGGCTTCGGGCTGAGCAACGACGAGCGGCGGGGCGACACGGCGGAGTTCGGCGCGGCGTTCGCCATCGCGCGGCGGGCCGGTCTGGCGTCGGTACCGCACGGGGGCGAGCTCCTGGGGCCCCCGCACGTCGAGGACGTGCTCGAGCAGCTCGCCCCGGACCGCCTCGGGCACGGCGTGCGGTCCGCGGAGGACGGGGCGCTGCTGCGCCGGATCGTCGACCGCGGCATCGCGCTGGAGGTGTGCCCGGCGTCGAACGTGTCGCTCGGGGTCTACCACGAGGCCGCGGACGTCCCGCTGCGCACGCTGGTGGACGCGGGCGCCACGGTCGCGCTCGGGGCGGACGACCCGCTGCTGTTCGGGTCCCGCCTGGTCGAGCAGTACACGACCGCCCGCGAGGTGCACGGGTTCACGGACGCCGAGCTGGCGGAGCTGGCGCGGGCGTCGATCCGGGCGAGCCGTGCGGCCGACGGGACGAAGACCCGGCTCCTCGCGGGGGTCGACGCCTGGCTGGCGACGGACGAGGACGCGCCGCCGGCGGGGTGAACCCCCGCACGCCGACCCCGCGGTGCTCCAGATCTGGACGAAGGTGTCTAGTCTTCATCCGCATCCGCAGCATCCCGAGGAGGGCCCGTGCCGTTCGAGGCGTCGCACGACCTGCCGTCCATGCCGACCGCCGGCGTCGTCTTCCACCTGATCCGCTCCGGACGGGCCCGGTCACGCGCCGAGATCGCCCGGCTCACCGGCCTGTCCGCCTCCACCGTCACCACGCGCGTCGACGAGCTCCTCGCGCTGGGGCTGCTCGCGGAGGGCGGCGAGGGGCCGTCGCGCGGCGGCCGGCGGCCGCGGGTGCTCGAGGTCAGCACCGGCCGGCGGGTCGTGGTCGGCGTGGACCTCGGCGAGCACCACGCCACGTTCGGCGTGCTGGACCGGCGGGGCACGGTGGTGGCGGACTCCTTCGACGAGATCGAGCTCACGGACGGTCCCGAGACCGTGGTGCGCGCCGTCGTGGACCGTGCGCGTGAGCTGGTCGCGGCCGTGGGCGACGGG
>DAMBCY010000209.1:4232-6934 GCA_032056255.1 Cellulomonas sp.
TCGCGATGGGCCTGCCCGGACCGGTCGACGCGCGCAACGGGCGGCTGGTGTCGCCGTCCCGGATGCCCGGCTGGAACGGCGTCGCGGTCGCGGAGCTGCTGACGCAGTACAGCGACCTGCCGTGCCTGGTGGAGAACGACGCGAACGCGATGGCGCTCGGCGAGCACGTGCACCGCGGCGGCGCGGTGCGGGACCTGGTGTTCGTCAAGGCGGGGACCGGCATCGGCTGCGGCGTGATCATCGCCGGCGCGCTGCACCGGGGGTACCGCGGCGTCGCGGGCGACATCAGCCACACGTCCCTGCCCGCCGCGCCCGGCACCCCGCCGGTGCCGTGCTCGTGCGGCCGGGTCGGCTGCCTGGACGTGGTCGCGAGCGGGTCGGCCGTCGTCGACACGCTCCGCGACGAGGGCGTCGGCGTGTCCACGATGGACGAGCTGCTGCTGATCGCCTCGGACGCGCACCCGCGCGCGACCATGCTGCTGCGGGAGGCCGGGACGCGGACGGGCGAGGTGCTCGCGGCGATCGTCAACGTCATCAACCCGCAGGCCCTGGTGATCGGCGGCAAGCTCTCGCAGTCCGAGGCGTTCGTCGCCGGGATCCGCCAGGCGATCTACACGCAGTGCCTGCCGATGTCGACCGACCTGCTCGAGCTGTCCGTGAGCGAGGCCGGCTGGCTCGGCGGGGTGCGGGGCGTCGGCTCCTCGCTGCTGGACCGGCTGCTGCACCCCGCGCTGATCGACGAGGCCATCGCGGCGGGGACCCCGCTCGCCGGGGCTCGCAACGACGCGATCGCTCCTCCCGCCACCAGGGGGACGACGGGCGCTGCGACACCCCCGGCCGGACCACCGGTCCGCGGCTGCAGACACGAGGGAAGGAAACGCGATGAGGATGCGGAAGGGAACCGCGGCGGCCGCGCTGGCCGGCGGTCTCGCGATGTCGTTGGCGGCCTGCGGCGGATCGGGTGACGGCGGGTCCGGCGGGTCGGACGACGGCCCCGTGACGATCACCTGGAACATGTGGTCGGCCGACGCCGAGACCGACGCGAAGCTCGAGGCCCAGATGGCCGTCGCGCAGGGGGTCGTGGGCGACGACGTCGTCATCGAGCTCCAGACCGCGCCGTGGGCCGACTTCTTCACCAAGCTCAACGCGAACCTGTCGTCGGGGAACCTGGCCTGCGTCACCGCGATGAACGGCCAGCGCATGGCCGGCTACCACGAGGCGTTCCTGCCGCTCGGCGACGAGGAGCTGGCCACCGCCGGCATCTCCGCGGACGACTACAACGCGGGCGCGCTGTCGGTGATGGGCTACGACGGCACCCTGTACGGCCTGCCGTACGACACCGCGACGATGTTCCTCTACTACAACGCCGACCTGTTCGAGCAGGCGGGCGTCGACCTGCCGACCAACGAGTGGACGATCCAGGACTTCGAGGACGCGGCCGTGGCGATCACGGAGGCGACCGGCGTCAAGGGCTTCGCGGTCTCGCTCGCCGAGTTCCAGTGGCTGTCCCTGCCCATGGCGTACTCCGGGCTGCAGGCCGTGAACGAGGACATGGAGCTCGACCTCACCGATCCCGACTTCGTCGAGGCGGCCACGTGGTACGCGAGCCTCGCGACCGACCTGGGCGCCTCCGACGTGCCGCCGTCGGCCTCCGAGTCCTCCTGGGACGCGAACCAGTTCACCGCCGGGACCGCCGCCATGGCGATCGACGGCTCGTGGAACGCGACCACCTACACCTCCGCGAACGACGCGTTCACCGGCGGCGTGGTGCGCATCCCGGCCGGCGACCCCGGCCCCTACGGCGTCGCGCTCGGCTCCGGCTACGGCGTCTCGGCGGGCTGCGAGCACCCCGACGAGGCGCTGCGGGTGCTCGGGGCGCTCGCCGGCCCCGAGGTGCAGGCCGTGATCGCCGAGCAGGGCGGCTACCCGGCCCAGCTGGGCAGCCAGTCGCTGTACTTCGACGCGCTGCCGGCGGACTACGCCGACGGCATCGCGGCGGCGTTCGACGCCGGCTTCGAGAACGCGAACGGCCAGCGCGTCGTGGACGCCTGGACGCAGGTGGCCGAGTCCTTCCCGACGGAGCTGATCAGCGTCTACACGGGCCAGGGCTCGATGGCCGACATGCTCGACAAGCTGCAGAGCAAGTTCGGCGGCTGATCGCCGACGACGGCCCGCGCGGAGCACCCCGCGCGGGCCGTCGTCCCGCCGCCCGCCGAGACGAGGAGGACCCGTGCCCGCACCCGCACCCCGCCTGGAGTGGTTCACCGACGCCCGCTTCGGGATGTTCGTGCACTTCGGCCTCTACTCCGTGGCGGCCCGCCACGAGTGGGTGATGAACTACGAGCAGATCGACCCCGCCGAGTACCGCCGGTACGCCGAGGTGTTCGACCCCGACCTGTTCGACGCCGACGCGATCGCCCGCACCGCGGTCGCCGCGGGCGCCCGGTACGTCGTGCTGACGGCCAAGCACCACGAGGGGTTCTGCCTCTGGGACTCGGCGCTGACGGACCACACGAGCGTCACCGCGTGCGGCCGCGACCTGGTGCGCGAGTTCGTCGACGCGGTGCGGGCGCACGGCCTCGGCGTCGGGCTGTACGTGTCGCTGCTCGACTGGGACCACCCCGACTACACGATCGACCGGCACCACCCCCTGCGGCACGCCCCCGACGTCGCCGAGCGCAACGCCGCGCGCGACCTGGCCC
>DAMBCY010000210.1:0-6874 GCA_032056255.1 Cellulomonas sp.
GGGCGTGGAACGCGAGGTCCGCGTCCGACAGGTCGCGGGTCGCCCCGCCCTCCAGGTCGCGCAGCAGCCCGGCGTCCGCCCCGGTCAGCAGGACGACGCGCGGGTGCACGTACAGCTCCTCGGACCCGGTGGTCACGGCCCGCCGCACGGCGAGGCCGAGCGGGTCGCCGCGCACGGCCCGCACCGGGCCGACCGTCACCACGGCACGGCGGTCGGTCGGGACGGCGAACAGCTCCTCGTGCACGGCCCCGGCGGCCAGCGCGGGCACGTCCAGCTCGGCCCGGCCCGCACCCACCTCGAGCTCCAGGCGCACCGCCCGGGTCCGGCGCGCGCCCGGCGCACCCACGACCACCCCGCCGAACGCCCGCTCCCCCACCCGGACGCGCCGGTCCGCGAGGTCCAGCCGCACGGCGTGCGGCAGCCGCCCCCAGGTCATCGTCACCGCCACGAGCAGCGCGACGAGGGCGGCGGCGCCCCCGGCGGCGAGCTCCACCCAGCCGAGCAGGGCGCCGGCGACCGCCGCGGCGACCCCCAGCAGCCCCGCGCCCCGGCCGACGCCCGAGAGCCGGGTGCGCGACCGCCTCACGGTGCGCTCCCGGCCGACGGCGGCACGACGAGGATGCTCACGCGCGCGCCACCGGGGGCGCGGTCGCCGCGAGCACCCGCTCGACCACCTGCGTCGTCGTCGCGCCGAGGAAGTCCGCCTCGGGGTCCAGCACCAGCCGGTGCGCGAGCACGGGGACGGCGAGGTCCTTCACGTCGTCCGGCACCACGTACGCGCGCCCGGCGGAGGCGGCCTGCACGCGCGCGCACCGGACCAGGGCCAGCCCGCCGCGGACGCTCGCGCCCAGCGCGGTCTGCGGGTCCTCGCGCGTGCCCTCGACCAGCCGGGCCACGTAGTCCAGCACCGAGCCCTCGACGTGCACGGTCTGCGCCAGCTCGGCCATCTCCACCACACCCGCCGTCGTCACGACCGGGTCGAGCGTGGTCGTCCGGTCGCGCGCGCCGGACAGGATCTCCACCGTCGACGTCCGGTCGGGGTAACCCAGGGAGGTGCGGACCAGGAACCGGTCGAGCTGCGCCTCGGGCAGCCGGTACGTCCCCGCCTGCTCGATCGGGTTCTGCGTCGCGATGACCACGAACGGCCGGCCGACGGGGTGCGTGGTGCGGTCGACCGTGACGTGCCCCTCCTCCATGACCTCCAGCAGCGCCGACTGGGTCTTCGGCGAGGCGCGGTTGATCTCGTCCGCCAGCAGCACCGAGGTGAACACCGGCCCGGGGTGGAACTGGAACGTCCGCGCCGCCTGGTCGAAGATCGTCACGCCCGTCACGTCGCTGGGCAGCAGGTCCGGCGTGAACTGGATGCGCTGGTGCGTGCCCTGCACCGACGCCGCGATGGCCTTCGCCAGCGACGTCTTGCCGGTCCCGGGGGCGTCCTCGAGCAGGACGTGGCCCTCGGCGACCATCGCCGTCAGCACCAGCCGCACGGCGCGGTCGGCACCGAGCACGGCCCGGGAGACGTTCGCGACCAGGTGGGTGAACGACTCGGCGAACCAGGCGGACTGCTCGGGGGTCATCGGGGGTTCGTCTCCTGTCGGGGATCGGTCAGGGGGTGGGTGCTGCTCGTGCTGCTCATCGGCCGGCGGGGGCTCAGCCGGAGGTGCCGGGGTCGGTCTCTCCGCCGTCGCCGGGGGGCTGGGGTGCGACCGGGGGCTCCGGCGGCTGCACGATCTCCTGCCAGGCGACCGGCACCGACACCTCGCTCCAGCTCCCCCAGCCGGACCCGTTGCGCGCGCGCACCCGGAGCGTCACCGAGCCGCCGTTCGTGCCGGCGTACGCCCGCTCCAGCGTGATCGGGACCGCCGGCGTCGTGCCGCGCAGGGTCTCGAGGAACGCCCAGCCGGCGAGCTGGTACTGGTACTCGGCCACGTCCGAGCCGCCACGGTCGGCCGGCGGCGCCCACTGCAGCTCGACGGCAGCGGGCCGGCCGGTCGCGTCGGGCGATCCCGGCACGACGGCCAGGCCGGTCGGGCTGCCGGGCAGCGTGCTCACCTTCGCTTCCAGGAGCGCCTGGCTGATCGCACCGCAGCCGCGGGCGTTGCAGGCGCGCACCGTGACCGTGAACGTCTGCCCGGCGGCCAGACCGTTGACCCGGGCGGTGCGGTCCTGGCGCACCTCGACCGTGCCCGCGGTCGACGTGACCTCGTACCCGGTGACGTCCGACCCGTTGGTGGGCGCGGCGTCCCAGGCCACCCGGACCCATCCCTGGCCGGGTTCGGTGCCGCTGGACCACTCGGTGTCGTGCGGCGTCCCCGGGGCCCCGGGGACGTCGAACGCCCGTCCGGAGGTCGTGACGGACGCGGAGTCGCCGGCCTTGTTGGTCGCGTGCAGGGTGAAGGTGTAGGGGGTGTCGTTCGTCACGGCCACCGGCACCGTGTACGAGGTCGTGCCCGCCGGGAGCTGCACCGTGTCCGCGCCGGGCCCGCCCGCGATCGTCAGGACGTACCGCAGCGGGTCGCCGTTGTCGCTCGGCGACGGGGTCCAGGACACCTGCAGCTGCTGCGACGCCGTGGACTGGACCGCCCCCGCGCCGAACGCGGGCGCGTCGGGCCGACCGGCGGGCGTCTCGGTGCCGGACGTGCCGCTCCAGCCGCTCGGCTCCGGCGCGCGGTTGTGCGCCCGGACCTGCACCGTGTACGCGGTGCCGTTCTGCAGCCCGGTGAACCGGTAGCTGGTCGCGCTGGTCGTCACGGTGGCCTGCCCGCCGGGCGGGGCCGGCGAGAGCATGAGCGTGTACGACGTGACCGGCGACCCGGTCGACGCGGGTGCGTCCCACTGCGCGGTGAGCTCGCCGTCACCGAACCCGCTCCACCGGGGCGCGGCGGGTGCGTCCGGCACCGCGTCCGGCCGCGCGACCGCCGAGGCCGGGCTCGGGTCGGACCACCCCACGGCGTTCCGCGCGGCGACGGTGAACGTGTACTCCACGTCGTTCGTCAGCCCCGTGATGGTGCAGGTGGTGGACGCGCAGGTCGTCTGGCCGCCGGCCGAGGAGGCCGTGACCCGGTACTCCTCGATCCGCTCCCCCCGGGCGTCCGGCGCGTCCCAGGACAGCACGACGGTCCGGTCCCGGACCTCGCCGACCCGGGGGGCCTTCGGCACGGCGGGCGTCCCGCGCACGCGCAGCGTCACCGACGTCGACACCTCGCGGGAGGGGTCGTCCGTGGCGTCCCGGACCCGGACCCGGACGACCATCTGACCGACCAGGTCGTCCGCGGGGAGCAGCACGACGCGGCTGCCGGAGACCGTGACCGTCCCGGTCCCGGGGGTCTCGACGGTCGCGCCGACGATCCGCAGCGGCTGGTCGGGGAACGGGTTGTACGCGCCGGCGAGCACGTCGACGGTGCGGGGCTGGCCCTCGACCCCGTCGCCGAGCGACTGGGCGGGGACGGACGCCACGCGCCGGTTGCTCGCGATCGTGCGGACGTCGACCTGCACGTCCATGCTGCCCGCGCGCCCGTACCCGAGCGCCAGGTGCAGGGTGCCGCGGGTGCCCTTCGGGGTGCCGACGGCGGACGACACGCTCAGGCGGGTGCCGGACAGCGTGGCGGTGAAGCCCGCCGGCACCGCGCCGGTGAGCCGGTAGGTGTAGGTGTCCGCGCCGGACGCGCCCTCGACGCCGCGGGTGAACGCCTGGAGGTCGACCGTCACGGGCGCCTCGCCGGGGGCGACGTCGAGGTCCGACGGCGTGAAGGTCGGCGGGTAGTCGTCGAGCGTGTAGACGGTGATCGGCAGCGTGATGACCGACGTGCGGGCGGTCGTGTCCGCGGCGCCGGTCCGGTCGGTGACCGGGACCGTGATCGAGGCGGGTCCGACGTACCCGGGCGCGGACGTGAACTGCACCGTGGTGGTGTCCACCACGAGCGCGGACCCGTCCGAGCGGGTGGCGGTGACCTCGCTGCCGTCGGCGACCTGGGCGGTCCGCCCGGGGGCGACCTGGATCTGCTCGTCCAGCGGGATGCGCAGGGTCTCGCCGCTGGCCACCCGGAGCTCGGGGGCGCGGGGTCGCGCGGTGGGCGGGAAGAACCCGAGGGCGGGGACCGTGATGAACGCGTAGGACCGCGCGTTCTCGGCCGTCGTGTTCGTCAGCAGGTACGGGATGGTCTGGGCGGTCTGCGCGAGCGTGACGGTGATGGTGCCGGTGGGGCCGACCGTCGCGACCCCCGCGGCCGACGTCGGGACGGAGACGGCGAGGTCGGACAGCGGTCCGCTCGGGTTCTGCGCGACGGCGAGCACGTCGACGTCGACGGACGTGCGCCCGACGGTGTCGACCGGCGGCACGACGACGTCGGTCGCGACCGGCGGCAGCACGGGGGCGTCGGGGTCCACGGTCACGGTGAGGACCGCGCCGTTGCTCGCGCCGCGGTCGTTGACGACGGTGTAGCCGATGGGCAGCACGCCCGGCTGGTCGCCCTCGACGACGACCCGGCTGCCGAGCACCGTCGCGGTGATGCCCTCCGGCACGTCCAGGTCGTCCTGCAGCACGAGGCTGCCGCCGGCGACGTCGGTGTCGTTGTCGAGCACCCGGACCTCGACGCGCTGCCCGGGCCGGATGGTCACGGCGTCGTCCCGGGCCACGACCCGGTTGGAGTCCGTCGGCCGCGCCGCGATGCCCACCCGGACGGTCGCGACGGCGCGCTGCCCGGTCCAGTCCTCCACGGCGTAGGTGAACGTGTCGGTGCCGGCCTCGCCGGGGAGCGCCTCGTACTCGAGGTAGTCCGCGCCGACGGTGGTCACGCGGCCACGGGTGCCGGCGGACGCGACGCCGAGCAGCGTGATGCCGTCGCCGTCGGGGTCGATGCCGACCAGCGGCACGGGGATCCGCACGGTGTCGCCGGCGAACACCCGGGCGGTGAGCGCCCGCGGGCGCGGCGGGGCCTTGGTCGCCGGGTCCGACTCGTGCACCCGCACCGTGAGGGTCGCGGCGGTCTCGTTGCCGGTCGCGTCCCGGACCACGAAGGTCGCGTGCACGGTCGTCGGCGTGCTCGGCGCCTGGTACCGGAGGGTGTCGCCCGCGACGAACAGCAGGCCCTCGCCCTCGCCCAGCGGCTCGGCGAGCTCGGGCACGAGGGTGATCTCGTCGCCGTCCGGGTCGTAGGCGTCCTCGAGCACCGGGACGGTCACGACGCCGCCGGTCCGCACGTCGGCGGCGGCGTTCGGGACGACGGGGGGCTGCGAGGTCGACGACGCGGGCACCGGGGACACGACGATCTCGCCCACGGCGGTCGCCGTGCCGTTCGACACCACGTACCGCAGGGTGACGGGCTCGGCGAGCACGCCGACGGCGGAGATCTGCACCAGCTCGCGATGCCGCACCGCGACCCGCAGCCCGTCCGGGGCGTCGACGGACAGCACCAGGAGCACGCCGCCCGCGGGGTCGGTGTCGTTCTCCAGCGGTGCGACGGTGGTCTGGCCGCCCTGCGGCAGCCAGGCCCGGTCGAGGACCGCGACGGGGGGCTCGGGCTGGTCCGGACGCTCGCGCACGTCGATCCGCGCCGTGCCGACGGCCTGCTGCGGGGCGGCGGTCACGGTGAACGAGACGTAGTAGGTGCCCGCGCCGGGGGCGCTGAACGTGAACGTGCCGGCGTCGAGGTCGGGCGTCACCGTCGTGCCCTGCGCCTCCTCCACGCCGGCCAGCCGCGGCTGCTCCGCGCCCTGGGAGCGCACGGCGGCGAGCGGGTTCAGCACGACGTCCTGGTCGACGTAGGTGACGGCGTGCACCGGGTCCAGCTGCAGGTCGAGCGACCCGGTGGCGCGCACGTCGACGTCGACGGTCCCCTCGGTGCTGGACGTCCCGTCGGACACCACGACGTGCACGACGGTGCGCCCGAGGTCCCCGCCGTCGGCGACGTAGGTGAGCGTCCCGTCCTGCCGGAACCGCGCGGTGCCCTGCTCGGCGGTCGCGCCGACCAGGGTCAGCGGGTCGCCGTCCGGGTCGACGAAGTCGGACAGCACGGGGTAGGTCGCGGTCGCCCCCTGCTCCACCCGGATCTCCCCGGTGCGGGTCTGCACGGGCGGCTCGTCCAGCGACCGGTCGCGGACGGTCAGCGTGACCTGCGCCGTCGAGGGGGCGGAGGCCCCGCGCCCGTCGGTGACGGTGTAGGAGAAGGTCACGCTGCCGGTGGCCCCGGCGGGCACGGCCACCTGCAGCGCCCGCCCGCCGTACACCGGCTCCAGGGTGCCCATCTCCTCGGGCAGGGGGTCGACGTCGCTGATCACGAGGATGCCGCAGTCCGAGGACGTGTCGTTGTCGATGACGGGCAGGATCGTGGTCCGCCCGGGACGCACGCCGAACGCGTCGTCGACGGCGTGCGGCGCCGCGCTCGTGGGCGAGCACTCCGGCACGAGCTCCTGGGTGGTGCGGTCGCCCTCGCTCTGCTGGGCGTCGTCGTCGGGCTCCTCCTGCGGGACGACGTCGGTCCAGTCGGGCTCCCGCAGCGCCGTGTCCTCCAGCGGCAGCCACAGCCGCCCGTCGACGGTCTCGTTCAGCGCGACGACCTGCCGGTTCACCCGGAACACGAGCTGGTCCGCGCTGGTCACGCCGTCCAGGGCGAGCACGCGCGGCTCGGTGCCGTCGCACAGCACCAGGTAGTTCCGCCCGGCGGTCGGCCACGCGGCGTGCGCGCACGTCCCGACCCGCACCGGGGCGGCGGGGGTGCCGGAGCCGCCGGCCTCGTGCACCGCCGTGACCGCGCCGGAGGACAGGTCGACCTCCGCCAGGCCGGTGCTGCCGGCCACCAGGACGGTGCCGGCGGCCGGACCGGCCTGCTGCAGCACGGGCTGGGCCATGCCGACGTCCGCGGACCCGCCGGGGGTG
>DAMBCY010000211.1:0-1206 GCA_032056255.1 Cellulomonas sp.
CGCGCCTGGCGTTCTGGATGCACTTCTCCGGCCAGTTCAGCAACCACGTCGTCGTGCTGCTGTGGGGCTACGCGTTCTTCGTCGAGGGGCAGGGGCGCTCCGCCGGCGAGGCCAGCGCCCTGCTCACCCTGAACGTCGTCGCCGTCGTCGTCGCCGGTCCGCTGGTCGGCGTCCTCGTCGGCCGCAGCCTGCGTTCCCGGACCCCGTTGACGGTCGGGACCGCGGTCGCCACCGGGCTGGCCTGGCTGTCGGTGACGCTGCCCGCCCGGCCCGTCCCGCTCGCCGTGCTCGTCGTGTTCGTCGTCGTCGTGGGCGTGGGTGGGCCCACGTCGCTGGTCGCGTTCGACGTCGCCCGCTCGTGCACCCCGCCGTGGCGGCTCGGGACGGCGACCGGCTTCGTCAACACCGGGGGCTTCGTGGGTGCGCTCGTCACGATGCTCGTGGTCGGGGTCGTGCTGGACCGGGCCGGCGGCGGCGCGCGCGACCTGGACGCGTTCCGCACCGCGTTCGCGTGGGTCGCGCTGCCGTGGGCCGTCGGGCTGCTCGGCATCCTCCTCGGCCGGCTCGGGGCCCGGCGGGCGCACCCCGGTCTCGCGGTCTGACCGGCCGCGGCGGCCACCCGGGCGGCGTGATCGTCTGTGCTCGTCCTGTGATCGCACCGTGACCGGATCGTTGTCGTCGAGCGCCATCTGGCGCGGGAAGAAGCGTGGCGCGGCGATGACCTGCGTGAGAGGATCGCCGTGTTGCAGTGACGTACTGACGCTTGACCGGCGCCGGTCGGGGCGGTCCTCCACAGACCGGGCCCGGGACGGCACCCTCCAGCCATCCGGCTGGTCCACCCGGTGCAGGACGCGGGATAGGCATTGCGGCACGGTCCGGGGCACGAGGTCCCGCACCGTCACCGGATGGACAGAAGGACGAGAACATGGCACAGGGTGCTGTCAAGTGGTTCAACGCTGAGAAGGGCTACGGCTTCATCGCCCAGGACGGCGGCGGCGCCGACGTCTTCGTCCACTACTCCGCGATCGACAGCCAGGGCTACCGCTCCCTCGAGGAGGGCCAGCGCGTCGAGTTCGAGATCACGCAGGGCCCGAAGGGCCCGCAGGCCGAGAAGGTCCGCCCGCTCTGATCGCGAGCGAGTCGCCCCGTCGCTGACGGGCGCTCTCGCGACGAGGCCGCACCCCCACGGGGTGCGGCCTCGTCCGC
>DAMBCY010000211.1:1306-6844 GCA_032056255.1 Cellulomonas sp.
GTCCGGGGTGCGGCCTCGTCCGCGTCCGGGGTGCGGCCTCGTCCGCGTCCGGGGTGCGGCCTCGTCCGCGTCCGGGGTCGGCCGGGCGGCTCCGGGGTCGGCCGGGCGGCAGTCGCCGGGCGTGGCCGGTCCGGCCCGCTGAGCGCTCAGGTGCCGGAGTCCGGCCCGAGATCGGGGGCGGTGTCCCGGAGCGGCGGGGTGCGCCCGACGAACGCCCGCAGCTCGGTGCCGACGAGCAGCCGGGCGGGGACGGGGAGCGAGCGCAGGTCGCGCGCGAGCCCGGCCCCCGAGAGCAGGCCCGGGTCGTCCGTCCCCACCACGACGAGGTTGCCGTAGCGGCGACCGCGCAGGACGCCGGGCTCGGCGACGACGCCGACGTGCGCGAACACCGCGCCCAGCGTGGCGGCCTCCGCACGGGCGAGGGACAGCGGCGGCCGGTCCGCGCAGTTCGCGAGGTAGACCCCGCCCGGACGCAGCACGCGTGCGACGTCCCGCGCGAACTCCTCGGTCGTCACGTGCGCGGGCGTGCGGTCGCCCGCGAACACGTCGCGCAGCACCGCGTCCGCCCCCGCGTCCGGCAGCGTCGCCAGCTCGGTGCGGGCCTCGCCGGCCCGCAGGCGCAGGGCGGGCGACCGCGGCAGGTCGAACCAGTCCCGCACCAGCGCGACGAGCACCGGGTCGAGGTCCACCGCGACCTGGCGCGCACCCGGGAATCGCGCGTGCGCCCACCGGGCCATGGCGCAGCCGGCGGCGCCGAGGTGCACGGCGCGCAGCGGACCGCCGCCCTCGGGGAGGTGCTCCAGCACCGCGGCCATCTGCTGCATGTACTCGAAGTCGAGGCGGCCGGGGTCGGCGAGATCGAGGTGCGAGCTCGGCACGCCGTTCACGAGCAGGGTGACCGCGTCGGGGTCGTCGGGGGAGCGCTGCAGCTCGGCCGTGCCGGTCGCGATCGGCA
Organism: Cellulomonas sp.; assembly: GCA_032056255.1. GTDB lineage: Bacteria > Actinomycetota > Actinomycetes > Actinomycetales > Cellulomonadaceae > Cellulomonas. The sequence continues at coordinate 2,262 of DAMBCY010000211.1, forward strand.
CCGGGCCGGCGGGCCAGCGCTCGGCGAGGGTGCCGAGGGAGCCGCGTGTCGGTGGTCGGTGCGAGGCTGGCCCGGGTCGGGACGAGCCGCCGGATCTGCTCTTGCGCTCGCGGGACGCCATCCGGCCACGGTACGGGTTGACGCGTTCGAACAGGTGTTCGATACTGGGGAAGTCGAGAGAGGGAGGTGCGCGATGCCGGTCAGGACCCTTCGTGCCCCGAGGAGCGCCGTGCCCGGGCTGTCGGGCCGTTCGGTCGAGCTCCTGCAGCGAGCCGACGCCGAGCTGGTGGCGGCGCAGTTCTCCTCCGAGCCCTGGGAGCAGTTCATGCACGCGCACCTCGCCGCGCTGCGCGCCGGTGCGGCGGTGCTGGCCGAGCGGCAGCCGCTGGCCGGCCGGCGTGCGCCGCGGACCGTCTGGGAGCTGCTCGACTCCGTCGCGCCCGAGCTCGGCCGGTGGACCGGCTACTTCGCGGCGGGTGCCGCCCTGCGCACCGCGGTCGACGCGGGCCGGTTCGACGTCGTCACCCCCGAGCGGGCCGAGCAGGTGCTCTGCCACGCGGAGGACTTCCTCGACATCGTCCGCGCCGAGCTGGAGGGCGCCGCGGCCGGGCTCGGCGAGGCGCGCGCGGGATGAGCCGGGGCCTGCGGTCGCAGGGCGCGAAGCGCGACTGGGGCACCGAGGAGGACGGGTGCTCGATCCTGCACGTCGACATGGACGCGTTCTTCGCGTCGGTCGAGCTCGCGCGCCGACCGCACCTGCGTGGCAGGCCCGTGATCGTCGGCGGGTCCGAGCGGTCCGTCGTGCTCGCGGCCACCTACGAGGCACGCGCCTTCGGCGTGCACTCGGCGATGCCGATGTCCGTCGCCCGGCGGCTCTGCCCCCAGGCGGTGGTGATCCCGCCCGAGCACCGCGCCTACCAGGAGGTCTCCGCGAGCGTGATGGGCGTCCTGCGGGACGTCACGTCGCTCGTCGAGCAGGTGAGCGTCGACGAGGCGTTCCTCGACGTGAGCGGGGCGAGGCGCCGGCTCGGCAGCCCGACCCGGATCGCCGCGCTGATCCGGCAGCGCGTCCAGGCCGACCACGGCATCACCTGCTCGGTCGGCATCGCGGCGAACAAGTTCGTGGCGAAGCTCGCCTCCGGCCACGCGAAGCCGGACGGCGTGCTGCTCGTCCCGCGCGCGGCGACCGTCGAGTTCCTGCGGGCGCTGCCGGTCGGGGCGCTGTGGGGCGTGGGGGAGCGCACCGCCTCCTCGCTCGAACGCTGGGGCATCCGCACGGTGGCCGAGCTCGCCGACAGCGACGTCGACGTGGTGCAGCGCGCCGTGGGCCGGGTGGCCGGCGCGCACCTGCACGACCTCGCCTGGGGGCGCGACCCGAGACCGGTGGTGCCCGGCCGGGAGGAGAAGAGCGTGGGCGCCGAGGAGACGTTCGCGATCGACGTCCGGGACACGCGGGTCGTCGAGAGCAAGGCGCTCGAGCTCGCCGACCGGTGCGCGGGGCGGCTGCGCGCGCAGCGGCTGGTCGCGCGGACGGTCGCGGTCAAGGTCCGGACGTCGGACTTCCGCACGCTCACCCGGTCCCGCACGCTGCCGCAGCCGACCGACGTCGGGCGCGAGCTGTACCTCGCGGCGCGCGATCTGCTCGCGGCGGCGGATCTCGGCGGCCTGCCCGTCCGGCTGGTCGGTGTGCGGGCGGAGGGGCTGATGCCCGCCGACGACGTCGTCCGGCAGCCGACGCTCGAGGAGTCCGTCGCCGAGAACCCGCACGCGCGCCGCGACGCCGAGCGGGCCATGGACCTGGTGCGGGAGCGGTTCGGGCGCGCGGCGATCGGCGCCGGGACCCCCGCCGTGGGACGGTCCGCCCGGGCCGTCGTGGACGGCACGGGCCACGGTGCGGTCCCGGGTGCGGCACCGGGCGAGACGGCCGCGGACGGCGTGCCGGCGGCATCGCCCCCCGGCGTGGGTCGCCCGACTACCGAGTTCGGCAAACGCCATCTATCCTGACCTGAAGAAGTCCCGACGGCGGAGCACGGGGGTTGGAATGCCTCTCTCCGAGTACGAACAACGTGTACTGGAGCAGATGGAGCGTCAGCTCACGTCTGACGATCCCCGGCTCGCGAACACGCTCACCTCGCGTGGTCGGCAGCCGGTCCTGCGGTACGTCCTGGGCGGCATCGGCGCCGTCGTGGGGCTGCTGCTCCTCGTGGGCGGCGCCGCGTCCTCGGAGGTCTGGCTCGGCGTGCTCGGCTTCGTCGTCATGTTCGCCTCCGTCGCGATCGCCTTCACGCGTCCGCGCCGGAGCAGCGGCCCGGTCGGTGTCGTCCGGCCCGACGGCACCGCCACGCGGATCACGCCCCGGAAGAAGGGGTTCATGAACCGCATGGAGGACCGGTGGGACCGCCGGCGCGAGCAGGGTGGTCGCTGAACCGGACGCGATCCGGGTGAGCCGTTCCGGTGCCGACCGGGACGGCTCTTCGTCACCCCGGCACCTCGCGGCGGCGCCGGGTGGCGCTTCACGGCGTCGTGCGCGCGCCCTCCGACGCACCGTCGTCCCCGGTGGGCCGCGCGCCGAGACCGGTGCCCGTGATCCCGATCGGCGGGTGGAGCGCGACCGAGCTCGGCGAACGAGACGCCGATCTCGGTGCGCACGGCGTCCGCGGGGGCGCGCGGCGTGCGCGGCGTCCGCGGGGGCGCGCGGCGTGCGCAGGCGCGCGGCGCCCGGGGCGCGGGGTGGCTCAGGCGCCCGACGGGAGCGGGTCCGAGCCGTCCGGGGCCGCACGGCGGGTCGATGCGCTGACGTCGGTGAGGACGGCGCCGATCCAGCCCTGCAGCTCTGCCGGCTCGTGCCCGGCGGGTGCCGGGGCGTAGCGGTCCTGCTCCACCGCGGCGGCCAGCGCGGCGAGCGCGCGGTCGCCCTCGGAGGTCAGCGGGCGGCCGCGGCGCGCCACCACCTGCTCGCGGACGGCGGCGGCGGCCTGGCGCGGTGTGTGCGCGTCGGACCACGTGATGCCGGCGCGCCGGAGCCGGTCGCGGAGCCGGAGCCACGCGACCTCGGGCGTGAGCCGGAGCCGCGGGCGCCGCCGGCGCCGCGCCAGCAGCGCGGTCACGGCGACGGCGACCAGCACCAGGCCGACGGCGGCGATCAGCGGCGCCCGGGACGTGTCGGGGTCCGTGATGCCCGGCAGGCCGCCGCCGGTGCTGCCCGGTGCGGTGGTCGCGCCCGGGCTGGTGGTGCTCGTCGGCTGCTGCGCGGTGGCGCTGGGCGAGGCGCTGGGACCGGTCGCGCTGAACGGGTTGCTCCACGCGGGCGGCGGGCCGGTCTGCACGGCGGGGGTCGGCTCGAAGCGCACCCAGCCGGTGCCGGGGAAGTACAGCTCGGGCCAGGCGTGCGCGTCGCTCCCGGTGACGCGGTAGGTGCGGTTCGACCCGAGGTCGCCGGGCAGGAACCCGACGCCGAGCCGGGCGGGGATGCCGAGGGTGCGGGAGAGCACCGTCATGGCGGTCGCGAACTGCACGCAGTAGCCGCGGCGGCTCTGCAGGAAGTCCCAGACGGCGTCGTCGCTGCCGGCGGGGTCGACGGACGTGTCGTAGCGGAACTGGGTGCCGTCGCGGAAGAACGACTGCAGGGCGAGCGCCTGGTCGTAGGTCGTGGCGGCGCCCTCGGTGAGGCTCGCCGCGAGGTCCCGCAGGTCGCCCTCGTGCTCGGTGCCGGGCACGTCCAGGTAGGCCCGGGCCTCCTCGGGGACGTCGCCGGTCGCGGCGCGGAGCAGCTCGGGGCTGAGGTCGGGCACCTCGACCTGCATGACGTACCGGGTGTCGACGTCGGTGCGGTCCTGCCCGACGACCTCGTCGCGGGCGGCGTCGTACGACCACCGGCCGTCGATGACGACGGTGCGCGGGAAGGTGCTGACGGGCAGGCGCTGCTCGCGCAGGGCGCCGACCCGGACGTCCACGTCGACGAGGGCGCCGCGGTCGGGATCGGGCGCGGCGCCCAGCAGGTCCGGGCTGGAGGACAGCAGGCCGCCGGCGTCCCAGGCGGTGAGCGCGGCGTCGGGATCGCGCTGCCACGTGCGGCCGTCGAAGTCGCGCAGCGTGAACGACCGGAGCGGGCCGACGAGCCCGGCGGTGGCGGCGGGCTGGTCCACGCCGTCCTCGGCGTTCGTCACGGTGTAGCTGAGCACGACCTGCGCGGACTGCTCGCGCAGGCTGTCGCGCAGGTCGAGGTCGTCGGCGAGCCGCACGGGCCCGACGGCGCCCGTCCCGACGTCCGGGAGGTCGAGCCAGGACCACACGGGGACCGCGGCGACGACCGGCCCGGCGGCCAGCGTCACGGCGACGAGCGCGGCGGCGCCCACCACGACGGTCCCGGCGCGTCGTCCGGGCCGGTCGCGGCCGACCGGTGGCTGGGCGAGCGCGAGCAGCACCAGGTAGCCGAAGGCCGTCGCGGCCAGGGCCCACCCGCTGCCGGGGAAGCCGAGCACGACGGCAGGGGTCCACACGGCGAGGAACGCGATCCCGGTGAGGGCGGGCATGCCGCAGCCGATCGCGAGCAGGTCGGCCGCGAGGAACACCAGGACGGCGGC
>DAMBCY010000212.1:0-6843 GCA_032056255.1 Cellulomonas sp.
GCCGATCACGGCGACTACGCCGGCGACGACTGCTGGGGAGCGGACGTCGACGAGGTGCAGCACGTCGTCTACGGGCCGTTCGACAACGCGTCCGAGCTGACCGACGACCTGGACCTGACCGCCGCTCCGGTCCTCACGAGGCTGACGACGCCGGCCCGCAACGGGACGTACGAGCTCGGCTGGACCGACCAGGACGCGATCGTCCCGACCGAGCCCGGCTTCTACGTCGTCGTCTCCTCGTTCGCGGGCGACGACCGGGTCCAGCCCTACCGTTCGTCCGTGGCTGACGTGCGCGAGCGGTTCTACGTGCCACCGACCCCGACCGGGCAGACCCCAGTGAGTGTCATCACCCAGGCCACGCCGGCCGCGCTGGTCGGCGAGCAGTGCGATGACCTCGCTCTGGTGCAGGGATCGGCGATCCCGACCGGCGCGACCCTGGTGTTCCGCGCTTACGGTCCCCAGCCGGCCGACGCCGAACCGACGTGCGCCGAGCCGTTCTACGAGAGCGATCCGGTGCCGGTCACCCAGGCCGGCATCTACCGGTCGGGCACGACGACGGTGGACGTGCCGGGCAACGTCTACTGGGTCGAGACACTGACTGACGCGATCGGCGAGGTCATCGGGCAGGGCGTGTGCGGTGCCCCGGGGGAGACGACCGTCGTCACCCAGGCCGAGTCGTTCACGGTGACGACCAAGGCCACCGCCACCGTCGCCCTCGGCGAGAAGGCCACCGACACGGCCATCGTCACCGGCACGGTCCCGACCAGTGCGTCGGTGGTGTTCCAGGCATACCGGCAGAACGACGAGGCGCCCACGTGCACGTCGAGCGAGCTGGTCTTCACCAGCGAGCCGATCGACCTGGACGGGCCGGGCGAGTACACGAGCGAACCGGTCGCGTTCGAGAAGACCGGCAGGTACCACTGGGTCGAGACCGCCTACGACGCGGCCGGGACCGTGATCCACCGTGGCCGGTGCGGCGCACCGGACGAGACCACCACCGTGACCGAGGCGCCGACACCGCCGACGCCCACCCCGGCGGTCCCGCCACCGTCCCAGAGCACGCCGGCGCTGGCACGCACCGGCGGTGGGGACTGGATGCTCCCGTTGGGGATTGTGGCAGGACTGTTCACCCTGGCCGGGGGTGGGACGCTGTGGTTCGGCCGACGGCTGGCGATCTACCGGGAGCGCACCGGCTACGTGCGCGAGGAAGACCGCGTTGACGGGACGGATTCGGCGACGGGCCGGCTCGACTCATGAGGGGTCGAGCATGAGACGGTGGTCGCCCCATCCCGGTGGGGCGACCACCGTCATGCGGGTCGCGGCTGCGGAGCGAGGGTGCGACGTCGGCGAGGCTCGTTCGTGAGAGGGTGCTCGGCGATAGAGTCACCGCAGATGGCGGTTCACGACCGAGGGAGGGGGAGCCGTGGCGCGCGCAGACCTGCTTCTCGACCTCGTGGACGCGGAACGTCGTGGCGATCGGGAGCGTTTCCGCGTCCTCGTCGAGGCGGTGATCGCCGAGGAGCGTGCCAACCAGCACCACCTCGTCGCTGACCGTCTCTCCGAGATCATCACGACAGCCGGACATGGCGTCGTTCGTGATGATCGGGCTGCGGCGATCCGTGATCTGGTGCAGGAGGTCGTGCCGAACCGGCGCCTGGCCGACCTGGAGCTCGCAACAGTTCCGCGGCGGGTGGTCACTGAGCTGATCGAGGAGCAGAAGCGCGCGGACCTGTTGCGGAGCCATGGCGTCGAGCCGCGCAACCGGCTTCTGCTGTCGGGGCCGCCCGGCAACGGAAAGACGAGTGTCGCGGAGGCGGTCGCCTCGGAATTGATGCTGCCGTTCTACGTGATCCGATACGAGGGTGTGGTGTCCAGCTTCCTAGGCGAGACCGCTGCGCGGCTCGACGAGGCCTTCGAGTTCGCCCGCACCCGCCGCTGCGTGTTGTTCTTCGACGAGCTCGACACCATCGCGAAGGAGCGCTCGGACGAGCACGAGACCGGGGAGATCAAGCGGGTCGTGTCGACGCTGCTGCTGCAGATCGACAAGCTCCCGGGGCACGTGATCTTCGTCGGTGCCACCAACCACAGCGAACTGCTGGATCGTGCCGCCTGGCGGCGCTTCCAGATCCGGGCGGAGCTCGAGCCTCCCACCCGCGGGCAGGCGACCCGGTTCCTTGAGCGGCTGGCTGCGCGACTGGGCGGCGATCTGGGGTTCGCACCGCGCACGTTGGCCGACAAGTTGGCTGGCGCGAGCTTCGCCGAGCTGGAGGAGTTCGCACTCGACGTGCGACGTCGGGCGATCTTGGAGCTGCCGAACAGTGACATGCGGCGGATCGTTCAGGAACGCCTCGAGCACAGGCGCGGTCGGGCGGCGGAGTGACCGGAGAGCGCCGGCCGTTGCTGGCCTTCGGTCCGCCGGTCGTCGTTGACCGTCCCGCCCAGTCCAGTCGGGATCTACCCCGGTTGTCGGGGCCCGGTGGCGGGCGCCAGGGAGCACGGCTCACGCCTCAGTTCCGTGAGCTGGTCGGGGCGTTCGACGCAGAACGAGCACGGATCGCCAGCGGAACGCCCGACGAAGTCGATCCTGCCCTGGTGGTTGTCTTTGACCTCGCCGGCAGCGTCAAGGACTTCTGCAACGCGATCGACCGCGTGGAGGGACTGGAGTTCCTGTCTGAGCTGGTCGGTGATCGTGCGGAGCCTGATGACGACTTCCACATGGTCGAGCGGACCCGGGGGCGCACCGACAAGCCCGTTACGCACTCGCTCTACCTGGTGATGTCCAACGCCCTGGCGATCGACGAGCTGATCCGGCTGTTCGGCCTGTGGCAGCAGGATCCGTCGGCGACCTTCGCGCACGGGCTGAACAAGTTCAAGGCGGCGTTCGCGCAGCTGGCCGCGATTCGACGCTGGGGGCCGGAGGACCGCATCCGCGAGACTGGCCTGCGGGATCGCTGGCAGGAGACCCTGGACCTCGTCGGCCAGTCAGTCAGCCCCGTCAGGGTCGAGGTCGAGCTGTGGTATCGCCGCGACGCCGAGGCGCGGACCGCGGCCGAGCATCACGTCGAACGGGTCGTCGCCGAGAGCGGCGGGCACATCCTCGACAGCTCCCAGATCGGTGAGATCGGCTACCACGCTGTCTTGGCGGAGCTGCCCATCCAGCAGGTGAGTTCGGTCCTGACCAACGGAGCAGGGTCGATCCAGCTCCTCACCACTGACGAGGTGATGTTCGTCAGTCCCTTCACGCCGATGAGCGTCGCGCCGGCGACGACCGACCCAGTCACCGCAGTCAGATTGCCTCTCGGCGAGCGCGTAGACGGACTGCCTCGCATCGCGCTTCTGGATGGACTCCCCTTCCAGAACCACGAGGCTCTCGTGGGGCGGCTGATCGTCGACGACCCCGAGGACCTGGGTGCGGACTACCCGGTGTCGGCCCGCAGCCACGGAACCGCAATGGCTTCACTCATCGTGCACGGCGACCTTTCCGCGGGCGAGGAGCCCCTGGATCGACCCCTGTATGTCCGCCCGATCATGCGTCCCCACGAGTTCGCCGTCGGGCACGAGCAGGTGCTGCCGAACCGGCTGCTGACCGACCTTCTCCACCGAGCGATCAGACGGATCGTTGAAGGTGAGAGCGGACGCGGCGCCGCTGCTCCGAGCGTTCGGATCATCAACCTGTCGATCGGGGCACAGGCCAGGTCACTCGTGCGAAGGATGAGCCCGGTCGGGCGCCTGCTCGACTGGCTCGCGCAGTCCTACAACCTGCTGTTCGTCGTCAGCGCAGGCAACCACCTCGACCCCGTCGTGATCCCCGCCGCAAGCGCGGGCGACGTCGGCGCCGCCCGCGCGGCTGCAACGCGGGCGGTGCATGACGCGTCCCTGCTGCGGGGCATCCTGCCGCCGGGTGATGCTCTCAACGCCTTGACGGTCGGCGCGACCCATGACGACGGGCTCGGCGACATCGACATTCCGGACACCGTCTGGGACATCACCGAACCTGGTGCGCCCGCGCACTACAGCGCGACGGGTCCAGGGGTCGACCGCTCGGTGAAGCCGGACATCCACCACAGCGGAGGTCGGGCGTTCTATGCCCGACCGGTCGTCCAGCCGGGCCAGGACTCGGTCGCCGTCGCTCTCGCCCCAACAGCCACGACGGGGCCGGGACTTCAGGTGGCAGCTCCAGGTCGGGCAGGAGCAGTCAACATGACGGCCTTCACCACGGGGACCAGCAACGCGACGGCGCTGGTCTCGCGTGAGGCCAGTCGACTGTTCGACATCCTCGAAGCCGGCGCAACCGACGCCGAGGACTCTCCGTTCCCCGATGCCCTCTACCATCCCTTGCTGGTGCGGGCGCTCCTCGCGCATGCGAGCAGCTGGGGTCCGTGGGAGACGCGGCTGCGCCGGGAACTCGGGCTCGACAACCAGAACGCCCGTCGTCGGCTCACCGCGATGCTGGGGTACGGGCGGCTCGACACCGATCGACTCGGAGCGGGTGCGACGAACCGTGCGGTGGTCGTTGCCGGAGGCCAGATCGCGCGGGACCAGCGCCACACCTACCAGCTCCCGCTCCCGCCGTCGTTGCGCGCCCGCGCCGACTGGCACCGCTTCACGATCACCCTCGCCTTCACCGCACCCACCGCCGGCCAACTGGCGCGCTATCGCAGCGCCAAGGTCTACTTCGCGACACCCGACACGAACCTGGCCGGCGGGGGCCGGATCGAATCCGAACACACAAGCGTCAGACGGGGGAGTCTCCAGCACGAGATCGTCCAGGGGACCAAGGCGATGGTGTTCGGCGAGGGCGGCGCCTTCGCGATCCACGTGGAGTGCATGGACGACGCCCAGCACCTCAGAGCGAGGGAGTCGGTCCGCTACGCACTTGTCGTCTCAGTCGAGACCGCCGTGGAGACCTCGGCGACGATCCACCAGGAGATTCGCGCGAGACTGCGCGAGCAGACCCGCGATCGTGCTCGTGAACGCTTGCAGGCCCGCACGCCGGGGCAGGCCTAGGAGACGGGGCGTCCGGCTCGGTTATGGCGCTCATCGTGCCACCAGGGGCGCACGAGAGTGTCCTGGGTCGCGAGTAGCGCGCTGCCATGTCGCCCATCAAGCGCAACCCGTTCGAGGTCGGCCACTCCGGTGGAGTCCTCGAGACGCGAAACTTCCGCTGCAGCTGCTGTGACTTGCCCTTCCGGGCCAAGGTGCGCACTGGGGAGGTGGAGTACGAGCCCCACTGCGACCGGTGCGTTCCGCACCGGTATCTTGAGGGGGAGAGCCTCGACCGCCGACTCGAGCGACTTGGCGAGCACGAACCACGAATCCATGGGTACGCACGCGCAGCAGCCGATGCGGCTACCAGGATGGAGCACGAACGAAACGCCGCGAAGCAGAGTGTCGCTGGTGCGCCGCGAAGCCGAGACCGGTGGCGCAACATCATCATCGACCTCTCCGCGCAGCACCAGGAGAGTGGACGCCGGAAATGCTCAGCATGTGGCGTCGCTTGGCCGTGCCCGACGGTGAAGGTGATTCAGGCCGACCGCAGCCTCGCGAAGGATGCCGCGACGAGGGCCTTCCGCAGCATGATCCTCAACGACGACTACTGATGCCCTGAGGCATGAACCAACAGGAAGGGCCCTCGTGACACGCATGTGACACGGGAGCCCGAACCTGCTGGTCAACCTGTGCCCTCGATAGGATTCGAACCTACGACCTTCTGCTCCGGAGGCAGACGCTCTATCCACTGAGCTACGAGGGCAGCACGTGCGCCGTCCGCCGTGGCGGGCTGACGCGAGGCACGAGACTACCAGGCCCGAGCCGCCCCGCGGACCCGCGGGCCGGGCGTTCAGTCCTCCCCGAGCAGCCCCGACAGGTAGGTGGCTGTCTCGTCCACGGCCCGCACGGCGTCCCCGGCCACGATGGCCTCGACCAGCCCGTCGTGGTTGTCCCCGTCGCGGAGGATCTGCGCGAAGTTGAACCGGATGTTGTCGGTGATCGCGTCGATGAGGTTCTCGTACATGGAGATCAGGACGGGGTTCCGAGCGGCGCGGGCGATGGCTCGGTGCAGGGCGAGGTCGGCGGCGACCATGCGGTCCAGGGCCCCGGAGCGGTAGGCGTCCGCGCGCAGGTCGCGCAGCGAGGTGATGGCCTCGACGTCGGCGGTGGTGCGGCGGCGGGCGGCCAGGCGCGCGGCCTCGACCTCCAGGCTGCGGCGGACCTCGATGACGTCGCGCTGCCGGGCGTCGGCGATCTGCCGGCTCATGCTGACCGCGAGCTCGGAGGCGGACAGCACGTAGGTGCCGGAGCCCTGCCGCCGCTCGACCAGGCCGGCGTGCACCAGGGACTGCACGGCCTCGCGCACGGTGTTGCGGCCGACGCCGAGCAGCTCGACGAGCGCCGGCTCGGGCGGGATGCGGCTGCCGACCGGCCAGTCGCCGGACGTGATGCGTTCCCGGAGCTGGGCCACCGTCGCGTCGATGAGTCCGGTGCGTCGCGTCATGCGGAGTAGTCTCCCTGGTCAGTCGTGCCGCGATTCAACACGAACCGGGCACCCGTTAGCCAGCGCCCACCGCCGCGCGCCTCCCCGTTCGTCCGATCGAGGTCGCATGTCGTCTGCTCAGCCGCTCCCGGGACCGCCCGTGCCCTGGCGGGGGCGCCGGGTCGTCCTGCTGGGCGTGGTGCTGGTCGCGCTGAACCTGCGCATCGCGGTGGCGTCGGTCTCGCCCATCCTGGACCTGGTGCGCGCCGACGTGGCGCTGTCGGCGACGGAGGCCGGGCTGCTGGGCACCATCCCGGTGGTGTCGTTCGCGGTGTTCGGCTCGCTGACGCCGGTGCTCGCGCGCCGGGTGG
>DAMBCY010000213.1:0-6820 GCA_032056255.1 Cellulomonas sp.
TGGAGGAGATCGCGGCCGAGCTCGTCGACCGGTACGGCGCGATCCCGGAGCCGGTCACCAACCTGTTCGCCGTCGCGCGGTTCCGGCTGCACGCCCGCGCGGCCGGCCTGACCGACGTCACCGCGCAGGGCAGGTTCGTCCGGTTCGCGCCCGTCGAGCTGCCCGAGTCGGCCCAGCTGCGGCTCAAGCGGCTCTACCCCGGGTCGGTGCACAAGCCCGCGCTGCGCACCGTCCTGGTCCCGTTCCCGACCACGGCCCGGATCGGCGGCAAGCCGCTGCACGGCGAGGCGATCATGACCTGGTCCCGCGAGCTGATCGACGCCGTCGTGCTGGGCGACGTCGCGGCGGCCGCGGGCGTCGGGACGGGTGGCGCGGCCGGGCGGGCACGGTGAGCCTCCGCGGCGTCCTACGATGTCCGGGTCCGACAGCGACGAGGTCGAGAAGGCGTGGTGAGCGTGCGGTGACGCGGAAGTCGAACCGGCGAGTGGTGGCCGTCATCGGGGCGGTGGCGCTCGCGGGCACCCTGGCCGCGTGCAGCGGGGGGCAGCCCGGCGCGGCCGCGGTCGTGGGCGACCGGGTCGTGCGGACGGCCGACGTCGACGTCGCGACGCGCGAGCTGGCGGCCCTGCTGCAGAACGTGTCGCCGTCCGCGGTGCTCACCGTGCTGATGGTCGAGCCGATCATCGCCGAGCACTCGTCCGAGGCGGGCACGGGCGTCACCGACCAGCAGGCCGAGGACTTCCTGGCCCAGCAGGCCGCGGGGCAGGACATCACGCTCGACGCCGACCTGTCCGCGCCGTCGATCACCGTCGGGCGCTACCTGATGGAGATCACCGCGCTGCAGCAGTCGGACGACGGCGGGGCCGCCGTCCAGACGGCCGTCGCGGAGGACTTCGCCGCGCAGGACGTCACCGTGAACCCGCGGTTCGGCACGGTGGACGCGAACGGCGCGATCGGCGCCACCGCGTACCCGTGGATCGTCGGGACGCAGGACACCGCCGCCACGCCGTGACCGCCGTCGACGGCGTGCCGGCCGCCGGGTCCGACCCGGCGGCCCCGGACGCGACGGGCGCGGGCCCGTCCGTGCCGCCCGGCGTCGGGGAGGCGCTGGGCCGGCTCGTCGCCGTGATGGACCGGCTGCGCTCGCCCGGTGGCTGCCCGTGGGACGCCGAGCAGACGCACGCGTCCCTCGTGCCGTACGTCCTGGAGGAGGCGCACGAGGTCGCCGAGGCGATCGAGCGCGACGACCGCGCGAACCTCCGCGAGGAGCTCGGCGACCTGCTGCTCCAGGTGGTGTTCCACGCGCGCATCGCGCAGGAGGACCCCGACGACCCGTTCGACGTGGCCGACGTCGCGGACGAGCTGGTCGCCAAGCTCGTCCGGCGGCACCCGCACGTGTTCGGCGACGGCATCGCGCTGTCCGACGCCGACGGCGTGCACCGGCAGTGGGAACGGATCAAGAAGACCGAGAAGCAGCGCGAGTCCGTGCTGGACGGCGTCCCGCTCGCGCTCGGGGCGCTGGCCCGGGCGCAGAAGATCGCGGGCCGCGCCGCCCGGGCCGGCCTCGACGTCGCCCCGCCCGCGTCGGCCGCCCTGGGCGACCGGCTGCTGGCGCTCGCGCTGGAGGCCCGTGACGCCGGCCTGGACGCCGAGGGGGAGCTGCGCCGCGCGGCGCGCACCTGGGAGGACGGCCTGCGCGCCGCCGAGCGCACGACCCCGCCCGCCTGACCCCCACCCGCCCCGCGTCCGTCGAGCGGGCAGCAGGTGTGGCCTCGAGCGGCGTCGAGACGGCATCGCGTGCCCGCCCGACCGCGTGAGGACGCGCATGTGACCAGGTCAACACCGGGAGAGCGCTTCCCGGGACCGAGGTCCGGCACGGCGGGGACGGATCATCGGCAGGATGGTCGCGGCTGCGGTCCGCCCGCGGCCCGTCTCGCGCGCCCCGCGCGCACCCCGGCACGAGCACGGATGAGGAGGGGTCGATGAGGATCGGCGTCCCGAAGGAGAGCCGACCCGGCGAACGCCTGGTCGCCGCGACGCCGGCCACCGTCGCGCAGCTCGCGAAGCTGGGCTACGAGGTGGTCGTCGAGCACGGCGCGGGCGCGGGGGCGAGCTATCCCGACGCCGCCTACGCCGAGGCCGGCGCGGCCCTGTCCGGCGCGGCCGAGGTGTGGGCCAGCGACGTCGTCACCGCGGTGAACGCCCCGGCCGAGGCCGAGATCGCCGCGCTCACGCCCGGCGCCACGATCGTGTCGATGATGGCCCCGGCCGCGCACCCGGAGCTGGTCGACGCGTTCGCCGCCCGCGGGGTGTCCGCGCTCGCGCTCGACGCGGTGCCGCGCATCTCCCGCGCCCAGGCGCTCGACGTGCTCAGCACGATGTCGAACGTCGCGGGCTACCGCGCGGTCATCGAGGCCGCCGAGGAGTTCGGCGGCATGTTCACCGGGCAGGTCACCGCCGCCGGCAAGACCCCGCCCGCCACGGTCTTCGTGATCGGCGCGGGCGTCGCGGGCCTCGCGGCCATCGGCGCCGCGGGCAGCCTCGGCGCGCAGGTCCGCGCGTACGACGTGCGGCCCGAGGTCGGCGAGCAGATCGAGTCGATGGGGGCCTCGTTCGTGCAGGCCGCCACCGGGAGCGCAGCGCAGCAGGCCCGTTCCTCCGACGGCTACGCCAGCGCGCTGACCGCCGAGCAGGAGCGGCTCACCGCCGAGATGTACGCGGCCGAGACCGCCAAGGCGGACATCGTCGTCACCACCGCGCTGGTCCGCGGCACCGCGCCGCGCACGATCAGCGCCGAGATGGTCGCCGCGATGCGCCCGGGCTCCGTGATCGTGGACCTCGCGGCCTCCGGCGGCGGCAACTGCGAGCTCACCGTCCCGGGCCAGAAGGTCGTCACCGAGAACGGCGTGACGATCCTCGGCTACACCGACCTCACCTCCCGGATGGCGCGGCACACGTCGCAGCTGTTCGGCACGAACGTCGTCAACCTCCTGAAGCTGCTCACGCCGGGCAAGGACGGGGCGCTCGTCCTCGACCTCGACGACGTGGTGCAGCGCGGCATGACGGTCACGCGGGCGGGGGAGGTGCTGTGGCCGCCGCCGCCCGTGCAGGTCTCCGCGGCGCCGGCCCCCGAGGTCCCGGTCGTCGCGCCGGTCGACCCGGCCGAGAAGGCCCGCCTCGCCCGCGAGGAGGCCCGGCGCACGGGGCAGCGGCAGATGGTCGGGCTCGCGCTCGGCGCGGTGCTGCTGGCCCTGGCGATCACGTTCTCGCCGGCCGCGTTCCTCGGGCACTTCACGGTGTTCGTGCTCGCGGTGTTCGTCGGCTACTACGTGATCTCCAACGTCAGCCACTCGCTGCACACGCCGCTGATGGCCCAGACCAACGCCATCTCCGGGATCATCCTGGTCGGCGCGCTGCTGCAGATCGGCAGCGACTCCTGGGTCGTCTCGGCCCTCGCGTTCGCGGCGGCCGCGGTCGCCTCCGTCAACATCTTCGGCGGGTTCCTCGTGGCCTACCGGATGATCGGGATGTTCCGGAAGGAGGAGGCCTGAGATGCTCACCTCCGCTGTCCAGGGCGTGTACCTCGTCGCCGCCGTCCTGTTCGTCCTGAGCCTCGCCGGGCTGTCCAAGCAGGAGACCGCCCGCCGCGGGAACCTGCTCGGCATGGTCGGCATGGGCCTCGCGCTCGCCGCGACCGTCGTGCTGGGCGTCGACTCCTCCGAGCGCAGCCCGGTGGTCACGCTGCTGCTCATCGCGCTGGTGCTCGTCATCGGCATCACGGTCGGCACCTGGCGTGCCCGCTCCGTCGAGATGACGCAGATGCCCGAGATGATCGCGATGCTGCACTCGTTCGTCGGCATCGCCGCAGTGCTGGTGGGCTTCAACTCCTACCTGACCGAGACGCACGCCGACGCGGTGCACCTCGTCGAGGTCTTCCTGGGCGTGCTCATCGGTGCGGTCACGTTCACCGGCTCGGTCGTCGCGTACCTCAAGCTCGCCGCGAAGATGAAGTCGGCGCCGCTCACGCTGCCCGGCCGCAACTGGCTGAACCTCGGCGCCCTCGTGGCGTCCGCCGGCCTGATGGGCTGGTTCATCGCGAGCCCGTCGCTGGTCCCGCTGGTGCTCATGACCGTCGTGGCCCTCGGGCTCGGCTGGCACCTCGTGGCGGCGATCGGCGGCGGCGACATGCCCGTCGTCGTGTCGATGCTCAACTCGTACTCCGGCTGGGCCGCGGCCGCCGCCGGATTCATGCTGAGCAACAACCTGCTCATCGTCACCGGCGCCCTCGTCGGGTCCTCCGGCGCGATCCTGTCGTACATCATGTGCCGGGCCATGAACCGCTCGTTCATCAGCGTGATCCTGGGCGGGTTCGGCGCCGAGGGCGGGACCGTCGCCGCGGTCGACCGGGACTACGGCGAGCATCGCGAGGTCCAGGCCGCCGAGGTCGCCGAGCTGCTGAAGAACGCCGGCAGCGTCGTCATCACCCCCGGCTACGGCATGGCGGTCGCGAAGGCGCAGTACCCGGTCGCCGACCTGGTCGCGCGGCTGCGGGCCGCCGGCGTCGACGTGCGGTTCGGCGTCCACCCCGTCGCCGGGCGCCTGCCCGGGCACATGAACGTGCTGCTCGCCGAGGCGAAGGTGCCCTACGACATCGTCCTGGAGATGGACGAGATCAACGACGACCTCGCGGACACCGACGTCGTCCTCGTCATCGGCGCCAACGACACGGTCAACCCGGCCGCGCTGGAGGACCCGGGCTCGCCCATCGCGGGCATGACGGTGCTCGAGGTGTGGCACGCCAAGCAGGTCATCGTGTTCAAGCGGTCGATGGCCACCGGGTACGCCGGCGTGCAGAACCCGCTGTTCTTCCGGGAGAACACCGCGATGCTGTTCGGCGACGCGAAGGACCAGGTCGAGAAGATCGTCCAGGCCCTCTGACCTGCACGGCCACCGGCCCCCCGCACCCGCCCGACGGGTGCGGGGGGCTCCGTCGTGCGCCGGTCACGGGGGGTTCACCGGGTGCTCGCCGGCCGCTTGCCAAAGGTCCCACCGACGCCGCGCGCGGACGGCACTAGGCTGAGGTCGCAAACCCACCCGTTTTCGAAGGAGCAGCATGGCCAGCATCGAGGCCGTCGGCGCCCGCGAGATCCTTGACTCGCGCGGCAACCCCACTGTCGAGGTCGAGGTCGCTCTCGACGACGGCACCATCGCCCGGGCCGGCGTGCCCTCGGGTGCCTCGACCGGCGCCTTCGAGGCCGTCGAGCGCCGTGACGGCGACAAGTCCCGTTACCTGGGCAAGGGCGTCGAGGACGCGGTCAACGCGGTCATCGACGAGATCGCGCCGGAGCTCATCGGCTTCGAGGCGACCGAGCAGCGTCTGGTCGACCAGGCCCTCATCGAGCTCGACGGCACGTCCAACAAGGGCAAGCTCGGCGCCAACGCGATCCTGGGCGTCTCGCTCGCCGTCGCGAAGGCCGCGGCCGACTCGGCCGACCTGCCGCTGTTCCGCTACATCGGCGGCCCGAACGCCCACGTCCTGCCCGTCCCGATGATGAACATCCTCAACGGCGGCTCGCACGCGGACTCGAACGTGGACATCCAGGAGTTCATGGTCGCCCCCATCGGCGCCCCGACCTTCCGCGAGGCCCTGCGCACCGGCGCCGAGGTCTACCACTCCCTCAAGTCCGTGCTGAAGAGCAAGGGCCTGTCGACCGGTCTCGGCGACGAGGGCGGCTTCGCGCCGAACCTCGAGTCGAACCGCGCCGCGCTGGACCTGATCCTCGTCGCGATCGAGAAGGCCGGCTTCGTGCCCGGCAAGGACGTCGCGCTCGCGCTCGACGTGGCCGCCACCGAGTTCTTCTCCGGCGGCGCGTACCAGTTCGAGGGTGTCGCGAAGACCCCCGCCGAGATGGTCGCGTTCTACGAGCAGCTCGTGTCGGACTACCCGCTGGTCTCCATCGAGGACCCGCTGTCCGAGGACGAGTGGGGCACCTGGTCCGAGCTGGTCGGCAAGGTCGGCGACAAGGTCCAGATCGTCGGCGACGACCTGTTCGTCACCAACCCGGAGCGCCTGGCCAAGGGCATCGAGCTCAAGGCCGCGAACTCCCTGCTGGTCAAGCTGAACCAGATCGGCACCCTGACCGAGACGCTGGACGCCGTCACCCTGGCCCAGCGCAACGGCTTCACCACGATGACCTCGCACCGCTCCGGCGAGACCGAGGACGTCACCATCGCCGACCTGTCCGTCGCGACCAACGCCGGCCAGATCAAGACCGGTGCGCCGGCGAGGGGCGAGCGCATCAACAAGTACAACCAGCTGCTCCGCATCGAGGAGGAGCTGGACGACGCCGGTCGCTACGCCGGCACCTCGGCCTTCCCGCGCTGGAAGGCCTGAGCCCCCCGGCTCTGCTCGACCGGAGGCCGGTGACCCGACGGGTCGCCGGCCTCCGGCGCGTCCGGGGGCGCCCCGGCCCCGGCGCCCCCGTGTGGGGATCGTGTGCGCACGGCGGACACGGCCGACCGGCCTGCGGGTCCGTGCGCCCCGCGGGGGGCACAATCGAGCCATGCCGCCCGCCCGTCGTCCCGCCGCGCCCCGCCCGGGGTCCGCGACGGACGACGGGACGCCGGGCTCGGCGCCCCGTCCGGCCGGGGCGTCCCGGACGCCGGACGCCCCCCGCCGGCGCACACCGGCATCCGCCACCACTCCGCGTGCCGCGTCCGCGCCGCGCTCCCCGGCTCCGCGCCCGGCCGGTTCGGGCGGTGCGCCCGGCTCCGTCGCGCGCCCGGCCGGCCGCTCGCGCGAGGTCGGCGCCGGCTCCGC
>DAMBCY010000214.1:0-6802 GCA_032056255.1 Cellulomonas sp.
GGACCCCCGACGCGGCGCAGAGCATCACCGGTGCGCCCGAGTCCCTCGCCGTCGACCAGGCCCGACGCGCGCGGCGCTACCTGGTGCAGATGGGCATCCGGGTGGTCTGCTTCCTGCTCGCCGTCCTGCTGTGGCAGCACGTGCCGCTCTGGGTCAGCCTCGTGCTGATCGTCGGGGCCGTCGTGCTGCCGTACATCGCGGTGCTGTTCGCGAACGCCGGACGGGAACGACGCGACGACGCCCCGCCGGGCGTGCTGCCACGGGTGCTCGACCCGGCACCGCCGGTGCGACCGGTCGCTCCCCCGCCGCCGCGCCCCACCGACGACCCGCCCGGAGGGCCCCGATGACCACCCCGACGCCCGACGCCGTCGGCGACGACCTGGTCTGCAGCGCCCGCGGCTGCGGCACCGACGCGACCTGGGGCGTGCTCTGGAACAACCCGCGGCTGCACACGCCCGTGCGCCGCAAGGTGTGGCTGGCGTGCGACGAGCACCGGGCGCACCTCGAGGAGTACCTCGGCGTCCGCGGCTTCTGGAGGTCGACGGTGCCGGTCGACGAGCTCCCCCGCCTGGACCTGGGCGAGCGGCCCGGGCTGCCGGGCCTGCCGGGGTCGCGATGACCCTGCGCGGCAACCCCGCGGCCCGGCGCGCGGTGGGGCTGGTGCTGCTGGCCGTCGCGGTGTCGACGGCGTGCGTGTTCCTGGGGCGCTGGCAGTGGCACCGGCACGTGGCCCGGGACGCCGCGATCCGCCTGGTGGAGCAGAACTACGCCGCCGACCCGGTCCCGCTCGCCGAGCTGCTGCCGGAGCCCGGCGCGGTGCTCGACCCGGGCACCGTGTGGCGGCAGGCGACCGTGACCGGCACCTACGACGCGGACGCCGCCGTGCTGCTGCGCAACCGGCCGGTCAGCAGCCAGCCCGGGTTCCACGTGCTCGTGCCGCTGGTGCTGGACGACGGGTCCGCCCTGGTCGTGGACCGCGGCTGGGTCGCGTGGGACGACGACGCGAGCGGCGAGGTGTCCGTCCCCGCGCCCCCCACCGGTCCGGTCACCGTGACCGTGCACCTGCGGCCCGACGAACCCGCCAGCGACCGCGGCGCCCCGGCCGGGCAGGTGCAGGCGATCCACGTCGCGCAGGTGCTCGCGGCGGGTGGGTCGGACGCGGAGTCGTTCGGCGGGTACGGCGCGGCCGTGGCCGAGGACCCGGCGGCCGGCACCCCGCTCGGCGCCCTGCCCGCACCGAGCACCGACCCGGGGTCGCACCTGTCGTACGCGTTCCAGTGGTGGACGTTCGCGGTCGGGTCGGTCGCGGCGTTCGGCTGGCTGGCGCGGCGCGAGCTGATCGAGGGCATCCCGGGCACAGCGGGCACGGCGGGCGCAGCGGGCACGGCAGAGCGCGGGACGCCGACGCCGACCGAGCCCGCCCGCCCGCGCCGGCGCCGGCCCTCGGACGAGGAGACCGAGGACGCGCTGATCGACTCGCAGTCGGGCTGACCGCGGTCGCTCGGCTCAGGCCAGGGTGACCAGGTCCAGGTAGGACGGGTTCCACAGGTCCTCGTCGCCGTCGGGCAGCAGCACCACCCGCTCCGGGTCGAGCGCCTCGACCGCGCCCTCGTCGTGGCTGACCAGCACGACGGCCCCGGTGTACCCGCGCAGGGCCGCGAGGATCTCCTCGCGGCTGGCCGGGTCGAGGTTGTTGGTCGGCTCGTCGAGCAGCAGGACGTTCGCGGAGGACACCACGAGCGCGGCCAGCGCCAGGCGGGTCTTCTCCCCGCCGGACAGCACGTTCGCGGGCTTCTCGGCGTCGTCCCCGGAGAACAGGAACGACCCGAGCACCGAGCGCACCTGGGTGTCGGTGAGATCCGGCGCGGCGGAGCGCAGGTTCTCCACGACGGTGCGGTCCAGGTCGAGGGTCTCGTGCTCCTGGGCGTAGTACCCGAGCTTGAGCCCGTGGCCGGGCGTCACCTCGCCGGTGTCGGAGTCCTGCAGCCCCGCCAGGATGCGCAGCAGCGTCGTCTTGCCCGCCCCGTTGAGACCGAGCACGACCACACGCGACCCGCGGTCGATCGCCAGGTCCACACCCGCGAACACCTCCTGCGAGCCGTAGGACTTCGACAGGTCGCTCGCCGTCAACGGCGTCCGGCCGCAGGCCGCGGGCTCGGGGAACCGCAGCTTCGCCACCTTGTCGGACACGCGGACCTCGTCGAGGCCGGAGAGCATGCGCTCGGCGCGGCGGGCCATGTTCTGCGCCGCCACCGCCTTCGTGGCCTTCGCGCGCATCTTGTCCGCCTGGGCCAGCAGGGCGGACGCCTTCTTCTCGGCGTTGGCCCGCTCGCGGCGGCGGCGCTTCTCGTCGGTCTCGCGCTGCAGCACGTACGCGTCCCAGCCCAGGTTGTACTGGTCGAGCTCGCTGCGGTTCGCGTCCAGGTGGAACACCTTGTTCACCGTCGCGCGCAGCAGCTCGACGTCGTGGCTGATCACGACGAAGCCGCCCGGGTAGACCTTGAGGTAGTCGCGCAGCCAGGCGATCGAGTCGGCGTCGAGGTGGTTCGTCGGCTCGTCCAGCAGCAGCGTCTCGGAGCCGGAGAACAGGATCCGCGCGAGCTCGACCCGGCGCCGCTGACCGCCCGAGAGCGTGCCGATCGTCTGGCCGAGCACCCGGTCGTCGAGCCCCAGGTTCGAGGTGATGCGGTGCGCCTCGGACTCCGCCGCGTACCCGCCGGCGGCGGTGAACCGCGCCTCCAGCCGGGTGTACCGCTCCATCGCGGCCTCCCGGGTGTCGTCGTCCGCGGACGCCATCGCGCCCTCGGTCTCGCGCATCGCGGCGACGATCTCGTCCAGGCCGCGCGCCGAGAGCACCCGGTGCATCGCGAGGGTGGACAGGTCGCCCGCCCGGGGGTCCTGCGGGAGGTACCCGACCTCGCCGCTGCGGGACACCTGCCCGCCGGTCGGCTGGCCCTCGCCCGCCAGGGTCTTGGTCAGCGTGGTCTTGCCGGCACCGTTGCGCCCGACCAGCCCGATCCGGTCCCCCGGCGCGATCCGGAAGGTCGCCGACGACAGGAGCACGCGCGCACCCACGCGCAGCTCGACGCCCTGGGCTGTGATCACTGGTTCCCTCGTCCCTCGCCTCTGCCCCGGACCCCGGCGGGGTCCGACTGCGATGCCGCGCGCTCCGTCGCAGTCCCGGCACAAACGCCGGCCATTCTACGGGCGCCCGACCCGACGGGCCGACGTCATATCGAGGTGACGCGGTCCGGACCGGGCGGTGCACGGGTTCCTCCAGAGCCGGCCCGCGATCGTTGGGCGGGTCCGCCGGGTCCCCGCCGCGGGGGTGCGGGCTAGCGTGGCCGCGTACCGTCCCCCGCACCCCCTCGAGGACCCATGCCCCAGCCGCACGACGCCGTCCCCGCCTCCGAGGTCCCCGCCTCCCCGGTCCCGGTCGCCCGGACCTCCGCCGCGACCGACGTCGCCCTGGTCGCGACGTTCGCCGCGTTCGTCGCCGTCTGCGCGGTGCTGCCCGCGATCCCCACCGGCGGCGCCGTCCCGATCACGCTCCAGACGTTCGGGGTCGTGCTGACCGGGCTCGTGCTCGGCCCGCGACGCGGCGCGCTCGCCCTGCTGCTCTACGTCGCCGTCGGGCTGGCGGGCCTGCCGGTGTTCTCGGGCGCGGTCGGCGGGCTCGGCGTGCTCGCGGGCCCCTCCGCGGGCTACCTGCTGGCGTTCCCGGCGGCCGCGGCCGTCGCGGGCGCCCTGGGGCTGCTCGCCCGGCGAGCCGCCCCGCGCTGGCGGGTCCCCGCCCTGTTCGGGGCCGCCGCGGCCGCGACCCTGCTGACCGTGCACCCGCTCGGCATCGCCGTCATGGGGTGGCGGCTGGGCCTGTCCGCGTCCGAGGCGGTCGCGGCCGGCGCGGTGTTCCTGCCGGGCGACCTGATCAAGAACGCGCTCGCCGCCGTGGTCGCCGCCGCCGCGCTGCGCGCGTTCCCGGACCTGCTCCGCGGCCGGTGATCGAGCTCGACGGCGCCGTCGTCACCGCGTACGCCCCGGGCGGGGCGCACCGCGGGGCCGAGCGGGTCGTCACCCTGCTCGGCCCGGTGACCTGCACGCTGACCGAGCGCCGGGTCGCCGTCGTGGGGGCGAACGGGTCCGGGAAGTCGACGTTCGCGCGGCTGCTCAACGGCCTCACGCTGCCGTCCGCCGGCACCGTCCGGGTGCACGGGCTGGACACGGCGCGGGACGGTGCCGCGGTCCGGCGGCGGGTCGGCTTCCTGTTCACCGACCCCGACGCCCAGGTGGTCATGCCGACGCCCGTCGAGGACGTGGCGCTCTCCCTGCGGCGGCTGGGGGTGCCGGGGCGCGAGCGCGACGCCCGCGCGCGGACGGCGCTCGCGCGGGTGGGGCTCGCGGAGCGCGCCGACCTGCCCGTCCGCGCGCTGTCCGGCGGCCAGCGCCAGCTGCTCGCGCTGGCGGCCGTGCTCGCGACCGAGCCCGACGTGCTGGTGTGCGACGAGCCCACCACCCTGCTGGACCTGCGCTGGCGCCGCGTGGTGGACGGTCTGCTCGCGGAGCTGCCGCAGCAGGTGGTCCAGGTGACGCACGACCTCGACGCCGCCGCACGGGCCGACCGGGTGCTGGTGGTCGACGACGGCCGGGTGGTGCACGACGGCGCGCCGGGTCCCGCGCTGGACGCCTACCGCGCGCTGATGGCCGCGGGCTCCCCCGGCCCGGCCACGGGCTCCCCTGCACCCCACCCGGCCGCCACGGCGCCCTCGACCCCCGACGAGGTCGTCACATCCGCACGAGGTCGTCAGCCAGGAGTGACGACCTCGTCCGCAGAGGACGACCTCGCGTGACCCTGCTCGGCGCGCACCGCGCCGCGCGCACGCCGCTCGACCGGGCACCGGTCGCGGCGAAGCTCGTCGGGCTGGCGGTGCTGGGCGTCGCGGTGGTGGCGACCCGGGGCGCCCCGGCCGCGGTCGGGCTGCTCGCGCTGGCCGTGGTCCTCGCGGTCGTCGCCGCGCTCCCGCCCCGTCCGACGCTCCGCGGCCTGCTCCCCGTGCTGGTCACCGCGCTGCTCGCGGGGGCGTACCAGGTGTGGGCGCGCGGCTGGGCGCCGGCCGTCGAGGTGGTCGCCGACCTGCTGACCCTCGTGCTCGGTGCGGCCGTCGTCACGGCGACGACCCCCGCGGACCGGCTGCTCGACGCCCTGTCCGCCGCCGCCCGGCCGCTGCGCCGCCTCGGGGTCCCGCCCGACACGGTGGCGCTGGCGGTCGCGCTGGTGCTGCGCACCGTCCCGGAGATCGCCCGGACCGTGCACGAGGTCCGCGACGCCGCCCGCGCCCGCGGCGCCGAGCGCGACCCGCGCGTCTGGCTGACCCCTGCGGTCCTCCGCGTCCTCGGCCGCGCCCGCGACCTCGGCGAGGCCCTCGCGGCCCGCGGCATCGTGGACTGACCGCCACCTCGCGCCCGCCGCCCGCGCCCCGGGCGGCACCGAGCGGGCACCGGATGTCGCGCCAGGACGCCGTCCGGTGCCCGTCTGCGCCCGCTCGACGCGGTGCCGGCGCACGGGTTCGGCGGGCGCGGGGTGGCGCTCGGGGCTAGTTTCCCCGCATGACGTTCCAGAGCGGCGGGCAGTTCGAGGGCGGACGCGTCCAGTCCCGGCGCGGCGGAGGTCGCGGGCGCGGGATCGCGGTCGGCGGCGGGCTCGGCGGCCTGGTCCTCGTCGTGGTCGTGGTGCTGCTCGGCGGCGACCCGGGACAGCTGTTCTCCGGCGCGACCGGTGATGCCGGGACCGGCACCGAGCAGGTCGGCCAGATCGGCGACTGCTCCGCCGAGCAGGCCAACGCGCAGCGCGACTGCCGCCTGTCCGCGACGGTCCAGGCCCTCGACGCCTACTGGGCGGACGCGCTCCCGGCTGCCGGCGTCGACGTCCCGGCCGGGGAGGTCGCCCCCGGCGCCGTCGAGTTCACCGAGGCGACGACCACCGGCTGCGGCGCCGCGTCCTCCAGCACCGGGCCGTTCTACTGCCCCACGGACCGGACGATCTACCTGGACCTCTCGTTCTACGACCTGCTGGCCTCGCAGTACGGCGGGTCGGACGGGTCGCTCGCGGAGATGTACGTGGTGGCGCACGAGTACGGGCACCACGTCCAGAACCTCACGGGCGTGTTCGACAGCGCCGACCGCTCCGGCACGGGCGACGACTCCGACTCGGTCCGCGTCGAGCTCCAGGCGGACTGCTACGCCGGGCTCTGGGTCGGGCACGCGGCCACGACCGTCGACCCGGACACGGGCGTGACCTTCCTGGACCCGATCAGCCGGCAGGAGCTCGCGGACGCCCTGTCCGCCGCCGCGGCGGTCGGGGACGACCACATCCAGCAGCAGGCCGGCGGCGGCGTGGACCCGGACACCTGGACGCACGGCTCCAGCGAGCAGCGCCAGCGCTGGTTCACCACGGGCTACGAGCAGGGCACCCTGGCGTCCTGCGACACGTTCGCCGCCGCGAACCCGTGACCGCATGTCCGTCGAGAGAGGTCCTTCCCGGTCCTGACCGTGCCCGGGGAGGACCTACCTCGACCGGGAGGTCCTCTCTCGGCGTCAGAGGGATCCTCAGATGTTGAAGCCCAGGGCGCGCATCATGGCGCGGCCGTCCTCGGTGATGCGCTCCGGGCCCCACGGCGGCATCCAGACCCAGTTGATCCGGAACGAGTCGACGAGACCTTCCAGCGAGGTCCCCGCCTGGTCCTCGATGACGTCGGTCAGCGGGCACGCCGCGGACGTCAGCGTCATGTCGATCGTCACGTGCCGG
>DAMBCY010000215.1:0-1826 GCA_032056255.1 Cellulomonas sp.
CGTGCTCCCACAGGTCGAGGTCGCGCCGGGCGGCGCCGGCGCGCGCCTGCCGCCACGCCTGGAGGAACGAGGTGCCCTCCAGCACGAACGCCAGCGCGAGCACGACGTACGCGACGACGAACGAGCCGGCCGGCTCGGGGTGGACCAGCTCCTGGATCCCGTGCGTGATCGACACGCCCGCGCCGACGGCGAACAGGCCGATCGCGGCGAACAGGGACCAGACGTACACCTCGCGGCCGTAGCCGAGGGGGTGGGCGCGGTCCGCGGGCCGACCCGCGCGGCGCTGCGCGATCAGCAGGAAGACCTCGTTCCCGGTGTCCGCCCACGAGTGCGCCGCCTCGGCGAGCATCGACGCCGCCCCCGTCAGCACCGCCGCGATCGTCTTCGCGACGGCGATCAGCGCGTTGGCCGCCAACGCGACCACGACCGTGAGGGTGCTCTCGTCGTGCCCGGGTCCCCCGCCCGCGGCGGGCGCCGCCGGCTCGGCCGGCGGTTTCGGCGGGCTGGTCACGGTCCCGGACTAGCACACGGGGCCGCCGCCCGCACGATCTGCCGCCCCCGCGACGACCCCGGCGCGCGCGTCTACGCTCGGGACGATGTCCGACGTCCGCCCCGCCGCCGCCCCCGCGCCCGAGCCGTCCCCGGACACCTCGGGTCCGCCCTCCGCGTCGTCCGGCCGCGCGCGCCGGTGGCTCCCGCGCGCGCTGGTCGGGCTGCTCGCCGTGCTCGCCGCCCTCTGGTTCGGCGTGACGACCGCGACCGCCGAGCTGAGCGTGGGCCCGCACGAGGCGCGGTACGACGTCACCACCGACGCGACGGTCACGATCGACCTCGGCCCGCTCGGCACGCTGCAGATCGACTCGCCGCTGCCGCTGCAGCTCGGCGCGCGGGTGACCGTCGAGGAGATCCCCGCCGACGTCGACGCGCTGCACGGCATCGACACGCTCCAGGCGCTCACCGGCGACCTGAACTCCTACCTGCAGTTCTTCACCGGCCCGCAGGCGACCATCGAGGACGCCGCCCGCGCCCTGGCCGCGGACGCCGCCTGGCGGGCTCTCGGTGCGCTCGTGGTGCTGGTCGTCGCCTGGTCCGCCGGCCGCGCCCTCCTCGGTCCGTCCCGGCGGCGGGAGCTCGCCGCGCGCGTCGCGCCGCACACCCGGCAGGTCGTCGCCGGTGGTGTCGTCGTCGTGCTCGTCGGGAGCGTGGTCACCGCCAGCGAGGCCGACCGCGCGCGCTCCCGGACCACCTCCCAGACGGCGTCGGCGGTGTTCGACGGCACGCCGCTGGAGGGTGCCCGGATCACCGGACGGCTCGGCGGCATCGTCGACACCTACGGCGGCCTTGTGGTGCGGGCGTACCGGGAGAACGAGGAGTTCTACCGGGCGGCCGACGACTCGCTCGTCGCGGCCTGGGCCGACCGGGAGGCCGTCCGGGCCGAGGCGCCGCCCACCCCGGCGGGACCGTCGGCGTCCCCGACGACCTCGGCCGGACCCACGACGTCGCCCACGCCCACGTCGCCCACGCCCACCGCGTCCGCGTCGCCGGGTCCCTCCGAGGACGCCGAGCCGGTCACCCTCCTCGTCATCTCCGACCTGCACTGCAACGTCGGGATGGCGCCGCTCATCACCTCGCTGACCGAGCTGTCCGGCGCGCAGATCGTGCTGGACGCGGGCGACACCACGATGAACGGCACCTCGGTCGAGCAGTACTGCGTCTCGACGTTCGCGCGGGCGATCCCGTCCGGCGTCGACCTCATCACCGCCCCGGGCAACCACGACTCGGCCGAGACGACCGCGCAGTACGCCGCCGCGGGGGCCACCGTCCTG
>DAMBCY010000215.1:1836-6785 GCA_032056255.1 Cellulomonas sp.
ATCGAGGCGCGCGGGCTGCGCATCCTCGGCGACCACGACCCGAAGGCCACCCGGCTCATCGTCACCCAGCAGCAGGACGAGTCGTACCGCGACGTCGGCACCCGGCTGTCCGAGGTGGCGTGCACGGACCCCGACGGCGTCGACCTCGTGCTGTTCCACAACCCGCGCGTGGCCCCGACGCTGCTCGCGGACGGCTGCGTCCCGGCGCAGGTCTCCGGGCACATGCACACCCGCACCGACCCGGAGCAGGTCGAGCAGGGCATCCGGTACATCTCGTCGTCCACGGCGGGCGCCCAGGAGAACGAGCCGCGGATCGGCCCGCTCAAGGGCACGGCCGAGATGACGCTGCTGCGGTGGGACCCGCAGACCCGGAGCATCCTGGACTGGCAGCTGGTCGAGATCGGCACGGACGGCGTCGCGACGGTGCACGACCGCGAGCCCTGGCCGGAGGTGGAGCCGCTGCCCGCGGACGACGAGGCCGCCCCCGGCGGCACCGCCTCCCCGACCACGAGCCCCTCGGCGACCCCGGCCGGCTGATCCGGTCACGTGCGTCCGGCAGCTGAGACGACCGGCGTCCGCCCGTGCCGGATGCGGCTGCGCCGTGCCAGACTCGCCGTCATGACCTCCGCGCTCGAGATGTGCCGCCCCACGCGGCCCTCCTGCGCGCGTCCGCTCTGTCGGGCCTGACCGCCACCCCAGCCGTCAGCCACCCCGCGGGACCCCGACGTCCCGCCCGCCGCGCGCCTCCGTCGCCGGCGGACCCCCGAGGAGCACTCCCATGAGCGTCCTGACCCCCGCCACCCACGTCCGCCCCGCCGCCCGGACCACGAACGCCCCGCGTCCCCGGCTGCACG
Source organism: Cellulomonas sp. (assembly GCA_032056255.1). Classification (GTDB taxonomy): domain Bacteria; phylum Actinomycetota; class Actinomycetes; order Actinomycetales; family Cellulomonadaceae; genus Cellulomonas. Next base: position 2,691 of record DAMBCY010000215.1, read on the forward strand.
ACCCCGTCGACCCGCGAGCCCGGCACGACGCCGCCGTGACGGCGCAGGCGGACCTGCGCCGGTTCGAGGAGCTGCTGGCCACGCTCCCCCTGACCCCGGCCGTCGTCGTCGACCTGCCCGGGCGCCGGCTGCTCGTGGACGGCCGGACCGTGGAGCTCACGCGGCAGGAGTTCGACCTCGTCGCCTACCTGGCCCGGTCGGCCGGACGGGTCGTCGGCCGCGACGAGCTGTACGCGGCGGCGTGGCGCACCCAGGACCTGTCCGCCGGGACGCGCACCGTGGACGTGCACGTGCGCCGGGTGCGTGCCAAGTCCGGCCTGGACGGGCTCATCACGACCGTCCGGGGCGTGGGCTACCGCCTGAACGCCGTGGACGGCCTGCTGGTCCAGGCCTGACGCCCGGACCCGACGCTCACCCACGCCGCCCGGCCCGCACTCCGCCCGGCCCTGCCCGACTCCGCCCGGCCCCGGCCCCGCCGACTCCGCCGAGCGGGCGGAGGGGTGCGGGGCAGGGGATCGGGCCGTCGGGGCGGGCAGGGTCAGCCCGGGAGCACCCCCGCGACGTCCAGGAGGTCCCGGATGGTCGTGATGGTGCGTGCCCCCGGACCGGAGCCGAGGGTCGGCACCGGCTCCGCGCCCCAGGCGGGCACGCCGTTGAGGTAGGACCCGGGGTCGTGCCGCACCAGGCCGATCACCGTCTCGGCCACCAGCCGGCTCCCGACCGGCCCGAGCGAGTTCCCGCCCGTGAGGACCTCCGCCTCCTTGAGGACGTAGTACCAGAGCGGCGTGCGCCCGGTGAGCTGCGGGCTGGTCAGCGCGCTGCGGACGCCTGCCGGCGTGCTGCGCAGCAGCTCGGCGCGGGTGAGCGGCCGGATCGCCAGCGCGCGGGCGACCGCCTCACCCGTCGGCAGGCCGAGCAGGTAGCCGCGCAGCAGGTTGCGCTTGGCCAGGTGCTCCTGGATGCCGGCGAGGTCGCGCGGCTCGTTCCGCATGACCGACAGGTCGTCGGCGAGCTGGGTGTCGATCGCGCGGGCGAAGTGCCGCGGGTCCGGGTCGGCCTTGTCCACGAACCGGTCCCACTCGATCGCCCAGTTCTCCGGCAGCCGGGTCGCCCCGCCGATGAACCCGCCGCGGCCGGTGAACTGGAACAGCTGCTCGAGCGTCGCGCGGGGGGCGACGAACCCGGGGTCGCCGAAGTTCCGGTTGTAGTCGTAGGCGTTGCGGATCTGGGAGTGCCCGAACCGGAACGCGGCGACCGAGAACTCGAGCGGCATGGTCTCGGGGCGGTCGGCCGGGAAGCGCTGCAGGTAGAGGCCCGGACGCGCGGCGAGCACCCAGTCGACCGTGCCGGGCACGGTGACCGTGCGCAGGTAGTCCTGCACGATCAGCCACTGGTGGGTGTGCCGGACGAAGCGCTGCGCCTTCGCGAGCAGGTCCGCCTTCGCGAGCCCGGGCTCGGCGGCGTCGATCGCGTGCGCCACCGCGTTGTGGAACCGCAGGTACGCGAGGTGCAGCTGCGCGACGACCAGGTTCTCGTCGTTGCGGGAGTCGCCGATCTTCGCGGGGAACTCGTCGCGCCCGGTCGCGCGGTTGGTCACCCGGCGCCGGCCGGGCAGGTCCCGCTCGGCGGGGTCCTCGGCCGCGGGCACCGGCTGCCCCGGCGCCGGCTTCGCGAGCGACCCGAGGCGCAGGAACGCGCCGCCCGTGTAGAACGCGGCCGACTTCGGTCCGGACGGCCCGTCGCCGTAGACCGGGTCGAGGTTGAGGTACGGCTGGCGGGCGTTGCCGAGCCGTTCGCGCACGGTGTCCGGCGCGACGGGCTGCAGCCCGGGCTCCGCCACCGCAGGCTGCTGCATGCTCGGGTCCTGCGAGTCCTCCAAGGTGAGGTCGTGGTCGAGGAACTGCCCCCAGTACGTGTAGACCGCCGGGATCGACGACGGCGGCGCGGGGCTCGCGGCGGGCTCGGCCATGGCGCCCCCGAGCCGGCGCAGCAGCGCGATGACCTGGGGCGCGTCGTCGGCGGGCAGGTGGCTGCCGGCGTCCCCGACGAGCTCGGCGAACAGGTAGTCGAACCCGGAGGCCCGGACCGGGTGCTCGAGCACCTCCCCGTGGCTCACGTTCTCGATCACGCGTCCGGCGACGGCGGGCGCGGAGGTCTCGGTCTGGGTGGCGTTCATGGGGTCCCCCTCTGCGGTGCGTGCAGAGCCATGACACCACCGGGCCTCGCAGCGACCGCCGGCCCGCAGGTGGGGGTCAGGTGGTGCCCGCGTACTCCCAGTGCCAGGGTTCGTGCGGCCCGGCGCCGCCGGGTCCCATGCCCGCCGGGTGCACCCAGCCGAAGGCGGGGGCGTGCGCGACCATCCAGCGGTACAGCGGCTGGTCGAAGTCGCCCACGCCGCCGAACCCCCGGAAGTCGACCGCCACGCCCCAGCCGTGGCGCGAGGCACCGGGTGTCGCGGCGAGCCCGCCCTTGGCCGCCTTGAGCGCCACCTGCTGCTCGTACGTCCGGTAGGTGTCCCCCACCGGCAGGTGCTCGCCGTGCTCCGCGAGGAACACCTCGTCGAGGCGCACGAGGTCCGCCACCGCGTCGCAGCGCAACCGGGCGCCGGGCGCGAAGGGGACCGGGCAGAGCACGGCGGGGTCGACGGTCCCGTCCGGCCGCAGCGGGCCCGCCGTGACCGCGGCGGCGCCCGGCGCCACCGGCGCGCCGGGGTCGAGGGCATCCGCCGCCCGGATCGCCGACGCGGTCGCGCGCTCCAGCGCGTCCAGCCCCGCGAGGTCGGGGGTGAGCGCGTCGACCGCGGTGCGCGGCGCCTCGCGCTCCACGGCCAGCGACAGCCGGAACACGTCGGCGGCCGCGGCACGCACCTGCGCGGCAGCCGCCAGGCGCGCCGGCACCGTGCGGGCGACGACACCCGGACGCACGTCGGGGAGCGGGGCGGTCGTCGCCGGCGATCCGGTCCCGGCCGGTGCCGTCAGGGTGGCCACGTCCCGGTCCAGCACCGCCGTCGCCGCTCCCGCGGTCGTCGCCAGGGTCGCCGCGACCGCGCGCAGGTCGGCGACCGCGTCGTCGAGGTCCCCCAGCGCGGCCGGCGGCTCCGGGGCGACGCGCACCGGGTCCAGACCGGCCGCGGCGGCCAGCGCGGCGGCGGCGAGCCCGCGGGACTCGCGGACGTCCTGCTCCGCCTGGGCACGGGCCAGGCCGGACCAGCGCGCCGCGGCGGCGCGCACCGGGCGGTCCGGGTCGGAGCGGGTGTCGTCGGACGGGGCGACGTCGGACGGGGCGACGTCGGACACGGCGGCGTCGGACGGACCGGCGTCACGCCGGTCGCCGGCGGCCGCAGGTGCCGCGTCGGCCCGTGGCGGCCCCGCGGCGGGGTCCAGTCCGCCCGCCAGCGCGACGGCGAGGCCGAGCACCGCCGTCCCGCGGGCCACCGTCGCGGTGCGGTGCGCGGTCCTCCCCCGCCGGGCGCGCGCCGGCCCCCGGTGACGGGGACGACGGAACGGCCTCCGGCGCATGCCCCTGCTCCTGACGCGGCGCGGGTCGCGGGTCCCGCACGGGCGCGGCGGCCGGGCGCTCCGGCCCCGTCCCGCCAGCGTAGGAACGGCCGCGCGAGGGTGTCAACGCGCGACGACGACCCGGGTCGCGCCCGGTCCGCCGCACCACCCGGGCCCGGTCGTCAGTCGTCCCCGAGGTCGGACCGGACCCGTTCGGCCGCCCGCAGCCGCTGCTCGGCGCGCTCGGCCGCCTGCGCCGCCGACGTCCGCGCGGACCGCGCGTGCCGCAGCTCCACGCCCGCCGCCCGCGCCTCGCGCTCGGTGTCCGCCAGCACCTCCCGCAACCGGGCGATCTCCTCGGTGGTGCGGCGGACCCGGGCGGTCAGCTCGTCGACCCGGGACGCGGCGGCGCTCTGCCGGGCGTCGGCGGCCGCGCACGCGGCGCGGCGCTCCTCAGTCTCCGCGCGCGCGAGCGCGACGTCCTGGGCGGCGGAACGCCGGGCCGCGGCGCGGGCCTCCGCCCGGCGCGCCGCCGCCCGCTCCGCCTCGGCACGTCGGGCGCCGGCCGCCCGCTCGGCGGCACCGGCCGGGACCGGAT
>DAMBCY010000216.1:0-6748 GCA_032056255.1 Cellulomonas sp.
CTCCGCGGAGCAGGTCGAGCAGCTCGGCCTCGTGGTCGACGACCTCGGCGTGGACGTGTTCGCGTTCGGGATCACCACCGACTTCCGCACCCGGCTGTTCGACGGGTCCGCCCGGCTGCTCGCGCTCGCCGACCGGGTCGAGTCCCTCCAGGTCCAGGCGCTGTGCTGGTGCGGGGCCCGCGCCACCCACAACGCCCGGACCGAGCACGGCGTGATGGTGGTCGAGGGCGCGCAGGTCGTCGTCGGGGACGTCGCCGTCCCCGCGGACGAGGACGCGGTCGGCTACGAGGTGCTGTGCCGCCGGCACCACCGGCAGCGCACCATCGCGCGGTCGTCGCGCGCGGGGGAGATGTCCCCGCAGACGCTCGACCTGGCCACGGGGGAGTAGCGGGTCACTCCGGCTTCGCGCCGAAGACGATCTCGTCCCAGCTCGGCACCTTCGGCCGCCCGCGCCGTCCGCCCCGGGGCCGGGGCTCCTCCGCGCGTGCGGGCGCGGCGTCCTCGTCCGGCCCGGGGTCGCCCGGCTCGGCGGCCACGGGGGTCTCGGGCTCGTCGGCGGCCGCCGGGGGGCGGACCGGAGCCGGGTAGACGCGGGCCTGCGCGGCGGGGTCGGCGTCCACCGGGTGCGCCCCGGGGGCGTCGTCGAGGTCGGAGCCGCCGATCTGGCCGAAGTCGAACGCGTGCTGCGGGCCGAAGCCGCCGAACGTCTCGTCGTCCGCGTCGTCCTCGAGGTCCAGCGACTGGCGCACACCGCGCCGCGCCCGCAGGTCGTCCAGCAGGTCGGTGGTCGCGCGCAGGTCGTCGACCGGGTCCTCGGCGTGCTCGCCGCCGGCGGGGGAGTCGACCGCGGCGAGCACCGAGCGCGCGTCCGCGTCCACGTCGTACACCAGGTCGCGGACCGCGGACAGGTGGCGGCGCGGCACCGGGCCGTCGGCGATCTCGGTCTCGGACAGCCAGCGCGCCTCGTCCTCCTCCGCGTGCACCGCCCGGGCGGAGGCGTCGTACGACCAGCGGGCCTCGCGGGCGTTGTCCTCGACCGGGAACCGGGCCACGACCGTCCAGCCGCCACCGGTCTCGCGGAACGCGTCCCACGCGACCGACTCCGGGTCGACGCCGCGGGCGGCCAGCCGGTCGACCACGAGGTCGCCCAGCACGGGGGCGCCCGGGTCGCGGCCCACCCGGGTGCCGCGCGCCTGCTCGGCGACGAACTCCCGCTCCGCCAGGACGGGGCCCTCGAACCGGCGGACGTGCTCCACCGCCAGGCCCGACTCCTGCGCGATCTGCTCGGCGGACTGCCCCGCGCGCACCCGCGCCTGGATCTCCCGCGGGCTCGGCGTCCCGGCCTGCTCCGCGCGGATCTGCTCCAGCTGCGGGCGGTCGCGGCGTACGGCCGCGCGCAGCGGCTCGTCGATGTGCAGCTTGTAGCGCTGCCCGTCGGCCGCCGCGAGCACGAGGTGTTCCCCGTCCTCGTGCAGCCCGATCAGCTCCAGGTCAGCCATCACATCTCCCATCATCCGCGACGAGCCTGCCACCGCCCACCCCCGATCGCGCGGAGGCTCGGCGGTGCGCCGCCGAACTCCTCGCGCCCCGCGGCCGGGGCCGTGCCGTGACGTGCCCGTGACGTGAGGTGACGTGCCGCGGGCCGTGGTGGCCCTGCCATGATCTCCCCTGTGCCCGGCGACCTCCCCCTGCAACCCGTCCTCGAGCTGCTGGGCGTGTTCGTCGGCGCGCTGTCCGGCGGCCTGGCGGCGGTCCGCAAGCGGTTCGACATCTTCGGGATCGTCGTCCTCGCCTGGGTCGCGGGCCTGGGCGGCGGCATCCTGCGCGACGTCCTGATCGGCGCGATCCCGCCGGTCGGGATCTCCGCGTGGGAGTTCGTGGTGACCGCGTGCGTCGCCGGGCTCGTGACCTGGGCCGCGCACCCCGGGCTCGGGCGGCTGCGGCGGTTCGTGCTCGTGCTCGACGCGGGCGCCCTCGCGCTGTTCACCGTCGTGGGCACCGTCAAGGCGCTCGAGTACGGTGCCGGGGCGACCGCGGCCGTGTGCGCCGGCGTGATCACCGGTGTCGGCGGCGGGGTGCTGCGCGACCTGCTGACCGGCGAGGTGCCCGTGGTGCTGCACCAGCGCCAGCTCTACGCCATCCCGTCGGTGCTCGGCGCCGTGCTCGTGGCCGTGCTGTGGCACGCCGGGCGGCTGACGGTGGCCACCGAGGTCGTGGCCGTCGTGGTCGTCCTCGGCACGCGGCTGGTCGCCCTGCGGTTCCGGCTGCGGGCGCCGGGGCCGTGGGACCCGGAGGCGGCCCGTGCGGCGCGCGTCGGCCGGACGGGCCGCCCGGGCCGGGCCGGGCGCCTCGGGCGGCCGACCCGCCCGGCGCGATCGCCCCGGCTCGAGCCGGCACCCCTGCTGCGCTGGTGGGCCCGCCTGCGCGACCGCTGAGCCGCCCCCGGCCGCGCCCGGTCGTCCGTCGAGGTCGAGGGTCTGCGTGCGACACGCCGTCGCGATCCCCCGACCTCGTCGCGATCCCCCGACCTCGGTGCGCGCCCTCGACCTCGGCGCGCGGGGCCGGGGCTCGGGCAGGATGGGGGCGTGACGAGTGCTGACGAGCTCCCGACGACCGAGCTGCCCGACGCCGACGGCGTGCGGGCCCTGACCGACCTGGCCGAGCGGATCGCGCGCTCCGCCGGGGACCTGATCCGGGCGGGACGCCCCGCGCGGGTGGCGGTGGCCGCCACGAAGTCCAGCGAGGTCGACCCCGTGACGGCCATGGACCTGGCCTCCGAGGCGCACCTGCGCGCGCTGCTGGCCCGGCACCGTCCGGACGACGGCGTGCTCGGCGAGGAGGACGGCCTCCAGCCCGGGACCACGGGCCTCACCTGGGTGCTGGACCCGATCGACGGCACCGTGAACTACCTGTACGGCGTGCCGGCCTACGCGGTGTCCGTCGGGCTCGTCGCGGGCGAGCCCGACCCCGAGCGGTGGACCGTGGTGGCCGGGTGCGTGCACTCGGTCGTCGACGGCGTGACCTACACCGCCGGCCGCGGGCTCGGGGCGTTCCGGGACGGGCGGCGGATCGTCGTGAACGAGCCGCGGCCGCTGGCCACCTCGCTCGTGGGCACCGGGTTCGGGTACCGCGCCGAGCGCCGTCGCGTGCAGGGCCGGGTGCTCGCCGAGCTGCTCCCGCGGGTGCGCGACATCCGGCGCATCGGGTCCGCCGCGCTCGACCTGTGCCGGGTGGCCGAGGGCACGCTCGACGTGCTGTACGAGCGCGGGCTGAACCCGTGGGACATCGCCGCGGGCGAGCTCGTCGCCCGGGAGGCCGGCGCGGACGTGCGCGGGTTGCGCGGCCGGGCCGCCTCGGCCGACATGGCCGTCGTCGGCCCCCCGGCCACGGTCGCGGAGCTCGCCGACCTGCTCGCCGCGCTCGACGCGGACACCGACGAGGACACCGACGCGGACGCCGGCACGGGGCCTGACGCGGACGCCGGCACGGGGCCGGCTGCCGGCGCCTGACGGCGGTCTCCGGGCGGGCTCGGGGGGAGACGACGGGGAGATCTCGAGAGGTTCCGGGCACCGCGACGGGGAGGCGCCCGGCGCGCCGCCCGGCGGGCGTGCACCCCGCGGCGAAATAGGGCACAATCCGGGTCGCCGTCGGGAACAAACCCCGCCTCGGGCGACTTGATCCCGCGTACGCCGACCACCGACACAACGGAGCGTGACCCCACCTCATGGCAACCGACTACGACGCCCCGCGCAAGACCGAGGAGGACCTCAGCGAGGACTCGCTGCAGGAGCTCCAGGCCCGGCGCTCCGACAAGAACTCGGGCGTGGTGGACGAGGACGAGACCGAAGCCGCCGAAGGGTTCGAGCTCCCCGGCGCGGACCTCTCCGGCGAGGAGCTCTCCGTCCGGGTGCTGCCGCGCCAGGCCGACGAGTTCACGTGCTCCAAGTGCTTCCTGGTGCACCACCGCAGCCAGCTCGCCTACGAGAAGGACGGCATGCCCGTCTGCTCGGAGTGCGCGGCCTGAGCCGCCCCGCGGGCGCACTCGGTGCGCCCGCCCTGCCGTCTCGACGCCGGCCGGTCCCCCCCTGGGGCCGGCCGGCGTCGTCGTCCCCGGGGGACGACGGGCCGCGGGCTACCGCTCCCGGGACCGGGCCCCGGCGGCGGCGAGCGCCTGCACGAGCGCCTCCGGGTGCCGGGTCGAGACGATCCAGGCCGGCGTCGGGTCGGCGGGGTCGTCCAGCGTCACCCGCACCGCCGTGCGGACCCAGCCGCGCAGGCACAGGTGCGCGCGCGCGTCGATGCCCGGGCCGACCGCGTACCGGGTCGCGTCGGCGTCGAGCGCCTCCGGGTCGCGCAGCAGCGCCACCGGGACGTGCGCCGGGCCCGCGTGCAGCTCACCGCCGGACACCCGCACGCGCGTCGCCGCGAGCACCGCCCCCGTGCCCGCCGCCACCAGCCCGGCGACCGCGGCGACGACGCCGGCGACCGTGCTGAGGGGCCAGAACGCGATGCCGAGCATCGCGGCGGACCCGGGCACGGCGAGCCAGCCGGCGGGGGAGGGCCACAGGCGCTCCTCGAACGAGGTCGGGGTGGTGGTCGGCACGTGCCCCAGCATCGCACCCGGCGCCGGGCGGTAGGGTCGGGGCCCGTGACGAGCACCCCGCCCAGCGCCCTGCCCGCCGACCCCGCCGACCGGCCCGCCGACCTGACGGTCCGGCTGCGTCGCCTCGACGAGGGCGTGCCCGTGCCGCACTACGCGCACCCCGGCGACGCCGGGGCCGACCTGGTGGCCCGGGTGGACGTCACGCTCGCGCCCGGGGAGCGCGCCACGGTGCCGACCGGGATCGCGATCGCGCTGCCCGAGGGCTACGCGGCCTTCGTGCACCCGCGATCCGGGCTGGCGGCGAGGCACGGCCTGACGATCGTCAACGCGCCCGGCACCGTCGACGCGGGGTACCGCGGCGAGATCGCCGTGACCCTGCTGAACACGGACCCGCGCGAGCCGGTCGTCCTGCACCGCGGCGACCGCATCGCCCAGCTCGTGGTCCAGCGGGTCGAGCGCGCGGCGTTCGTCGAGGTGGACGAGCTGCCGGACTCCGTGCGCGGCACGGGCGGGTTCGGGTCGAGCGGCGGCTGGCGCGGGGCCCCGGGTGCGGCCGACGGCTCCGGGACGCCGGGTGCGACGGACGGCGCCGCCCCGGGCGGACCCCGCTAGGTGCACCGGCCGCGGCGGACTACTGTGGAGACGTACGTGCCCGCGACGCGGGCGACCCGGGGAAGGGACTGAGGGTGGCGCTATTCCGGCGTGGTGCGAAGGACCGCACCGCCCAGGACGAGACCACGGGCGTCGAGGCACCCGAGGAGGCCGCCGACCCGGCGACCGCCACGGAGCCCGGTGCCGCGGACGCGACGACCGACGACGCGGCTGCGCCCGCGGAGCCCGTGACGTCGTACGAGCGGACCCGCGGGCCCTGGGACTCCGGCGAGGACGTCCCCGCCGGCCCGCGCGTCGACCTCGGCGCCCTGCGCCTGCCGGGCGTGCACGGCATGGAGCTGCGCATGGAGATCGACAAGAAGACCAAGGTCGTCACCGGCGTCGGCATCACCCTCGACGGCTCCACGCTGCAGATGCAGGCCTTCGCGGCCCCGCGCACCGAGGGCATCTGGGACGAGATCCGCGAGGAGATCGGCGAGTCCGTGCGCAAGCAGGGCGGCGCCGTCGACGACGTGCCGGGCCCGTTCGGCCGCGAGCTGCTCGCCCGCCTGCCGGTGCGCACGCCGGAGGGGCGGACCGGCCACCGTCCGGCCCGGTTCGTGGGCGTGGACGGTCCGCGCTGGTTCCTGCGCGGCGTCATCACCGGGCGCGCCGCGGTCGACGAGGACGCCGCGACGAAGCTCGAGGACCTGTTCCGGCGCACCGTGGTCGTCCGCGACACCCAGGCGCGTCCGCCGCGCGACCTGCTCGCGCTGCAGCTGCCCGGCCAGGCCGACGGGGCCACCCCGGTGGCACCCGGCGGCGCCGGCGCCGCGGGTGGGCCGGCGGCGCCCGCCGTGCCGACGTTCGACCCGCTCAGGCGCGGGCCGGAGATCACGGAGATCCACTGACCATGCCCCCGCTGTCGTTGCGTGAGCGCCTGCGCAAGGCCGTCGCCTCCCAGGACGAGATCGAGGCCGACGAGGAGCGCGAGGACGCCGTCCGCGCGACGGGCTGCACCCCGGTGTCGCAGGCCGCCGAGCGGCGGCGCGCCCGGGTGTCCGGGGTGCTGCGCTCGGTCGTGCTGCGCCCGCGCCAGGGCGTCCCGGCGCTCGAGGCCGAGCTGTACGACGGCTCCGGCACGGTGCAGCTGGTCTGGCTCGGCCGGCGCGAGATCGCGGGCATCGAGCCCGGGCGGCGGCTCAAGGTCGAGGGGCTCGTCTGCTCCCGCGAGGGCCGGCGCTCCATGTTCAACCCCCGCTACGAGCTGCGGCCCCGGCCCGGTGAGTGAGCCGACGCCGTCGCCCGTCGCGGGCGACGGGGCCGAGACGCCCGAGACCCCCGCCGCCCCGGCGGCGGCGCGCGGCATGCGGGCCATCGAGGCCGAGGAGTTCTCGTTCGCCGCGTCGGTCGGCGGCGTGCGCGGCGCGATCGAGTCGGTGCTGCCGGGCCTGGTGTTCGTCGTGGTGTTCGTGGCCGGCGGGCAGCGGCTCACCCCCGCGCTCGTCGCGTCGGCCGCCGCCGCGCTCGTGGCGGTCGTCGCGCGCCTGGTGC
>DAMBCY010000217.1:0-6743 GCA_032056255.1 Cellulomonas sp.
CGTCCGCCCACTGCTTGGGCGTCACGAGGCCGTGGTCGGGATAGGGCCTGCCCTCGCCCACCGACTTGAAGATCACGCTCGCGAGTGTAGGTGAGAGCGGCGTCGGCCACGTGCACCGGCTCGCGGGACGGGACGAGCGGGTGAATTCGGCCGGAGGTCGTCGCCCGGACGTCGCGGGCGGCCGATGGGAGGAGTGCGCCGGACGCCGAGGGGAGGTGGGTGCATGCCGCACGGCACCCGACCCCGTGCGCGCGGCCGCATGCGCCTGATCGTCGCGCTCGTGGTGCCCGTCGGCCTGGTGCTGTCGCTCGCCGTCTCGGTCTTTGACGCGCACCAGCGGCGGGAGCGCGCCGCCGCGGACGCCGAGGCCCGGCTCGCCGTGACGGCGGAGGCACTCGCCGCCCGGATCGAGATCCAGGTCCGGCTCGCCCGGACCTCCGCATCCATGCTGACGCCGAGCGAGACCACCACCTGGGCGGACGGGGCGGCGACCTGGGAGTCCCACCTGCGCGCCTTCGGCGGTCCGGCGGGCGAGGCCCCGTCCACCTCGGCGGTCGCCTGGGTCGCGGCGCCCGAGGACCTCTCGTCCCGGACGGGACCGGTGCTGCTCGGCGCCGCGGGAGCGGAGCACGAGGACGGCACGGTCACCGTCGGCCAGGTCGTGCCGTTCGCCGCCACCTCGCTGACCGGGGCGCTGCTCGCCGGCCGGGCCGTCGACCACACGGCGGTCGCCGCGGTCGCCGCGGCCCTGGCGGACGCGCGCGACTCCGGTGACGTCGTGCTGTCGGCCGCCTACCCGGTGGACGGCGCCGCGCACCCGGCGGACGTCGGCCTGCTGATCCGCGCCGACCGGGCCGAGGACCTGGAGGTCGCCGCCGCGGCGCCCGTGTACGACGGCACCGACCCGCCGCGCACCCGCGTGGGCCGGGAGCGCCGGCTGCTCGGCTGGACGGTCACGACGTTCCGGGTCGCCCCGCTGCTGGACCTGGTCGGCACCCCGCCGCGGGACCGCACGCTCGTGCTGGACGAGGGGACGCTGCTCGGGGTGCTGCCCGGCGGGCCGGAGGAGCCGGACGGGGGCGGCCCGACCCGCCCGGCCGAGGTGCCCGCGGGGGACCGCACCTGGACGCTCGTCGCGGTGCAGCACGACGTGCCGGGGCCGCTGACCTGGTTCCCGCTCGCGGCCGGCGCGCTGCTCACGGCCCTGGTCGTCGCCGGCCTCGGGTCCCGGGTGGCGGCGGAGTCCCGGGCCGTCGCGATCGCCGACGAGCGCACCCGCGCGCTGGCGGAGCGGACCCGGGACCTGGAGTCGATCACGCGGAACACCCCGGACGCGCTCGCCCGGGTCGACAGGGACGCGCGGCTGCGGTTCGTCAACGACGCGATGCGCGGCGCCGCCGATCTCGGCGACGCGGACCTCGGGTCCAGGGTCGCCGACCTGTCCCCGCGCTCGCCCGTCATCCACGCCGTGCGCGCCCTGGCGCACCACATGCTCGCGCTGGCCAGCGACCCGGGCGCCGACGTCGAGAACGACCCCCGCCGGCTGATCAGCATGTCGGCGCAGTCCCGCGGCCACTGGTACGACGTCCGGGCCGTCCCGGAGCGCGGGCCCGCCGGGACGATCGACTCCGTGCTGGTCGTCGCCCGGGACGTCACCCGGTTCCGGGAGGCGCAGGACCGGCTGACGCACGCGGCGACGCACGACCCGCTGACCGGGCTGGCCAACCGCGACGTCGCCCGCGAGCGTGCCGTCGCGGCGCTGACCACCTCCCGGGTCGGCACCGCGCTGCTGCTGCTGGACCTGGACCGGTTCAAGCTGGTGAACGACTCGTACGGGCACGTCGTGGGCGACCGGCTGCTGCAGCAGGCGGCCGCCCGGGTGTCCGCGGACCTGCCCGAGCGGGCGACGGCCGCCCGGCTGGGCGGCGACGAGTTCGTCGTCCTGCTGCCCGACGTCAGCCCGGCCGTCGCGGAGGAGGTCGCGAGCCGGCTGGTGACGGCCTTCGAGGAGCCCTTCGCGCTGCTGGACGACGAGTTCGCCGTCGGGTGCAGCGTCGGCGTCGTGCACACCGATCCCGGCGGGACGCCGTGGGACGAGCTGCTGCGCTGCGCCGACGTCGCGATGTACCGCGCGAAGGCCGTCGGCGGCGGCTGCCACCAGTGGTACGAGGAGCACGGCACCGACCTCGCCCGGCAGCGGCTCACCATGGCCGCGGACCTGCGCCGGGCGATCGAGGAGGGCGAGCTCGCGCTCGCCTACCAGGCCGAGGTCGACATCGTCAGCGGGCGGGTCGAGGGGGTCGAGGCGCTGATGCGGTGGACCAGCCGGTCCCGCGGCCCGGTGCCGCCGTCCGAGTTCATCCCGGTCGCCGAGGAGACGGGCCTGATCGCCGAGCTCGGCACCTGGGCGCTCGACCGGGCCCTGCGCGAGGTCGCCGGGCACAACCGGGCCACCGGCGAGGGCCTGCGGGTGTGGGTCAACGTGTCGGCGCGGCAGTTCGCCCCGCAGAAGGGCCGGCACGACCTGGTGTCGGAGGTCGTCGACCTGCTCGCGACCCACGACACCCCGGCGGCCTGGCTCGGCATCGAGGTCACCGAGAGCGCGCTGGCCGACGACGCCCGCGCCGTGCCGATGCTGCGCGCGCTGCACGAGCTCGGCGTCGGCATCGCGATCGACGACTTCGGCACCGGCTACTCGTCGCTGTCCCGCCTGCACGACTACCCGGTGACGCTGCTGAAGATCGACCAGTCGTTCGTGCAGGGACTCGGGCTCCCCGGCGCGGTCGGCCCCCGGGCGGCGGGTGTGGTCGAGGCGGTCGTGGCCCTCGGGCGCTCGCTCGGCGCGGACGTCATCGCGGAGGGCGTCGAGGACGAGCAGCGCTACACGGCGTTGCGGGGCCTCGGCTGCGACCTCGCGCAGGGGTACCTGTTCGGCCGCCCGACCGTCTTCGCCGAGGCCGTGCGCCCGGCCGCGTTCGCGGACACCCCCGGCGGCCGACGGCCGGTGGTCCCGCCGGCGCCCGTCGACGCGGCGGCTCAGGCCTCGTCGTAGGAGCAGTCCGGGTCGAGGACCTGCCGCTCCCCGAGGTCGGCCCGGTCGGCCGCGGTCGGCCGGGCGACCACCGGTCCTCCTGCAGGCCGAGCTGCACTCAGGGCTGTCGGTGGAGCTCCACCGTCATCTCCGGGCGCTCCGAGGCCGGTCCGTGCTGCTCCGCCGGCTGCAGCAGCAGCATCCACGTCGCGCACGCCGCGGCGAGCAGCGGCACGGCGAGCCCGATGCCGGTCGCGGGGACGACGACGCCGGAGTCGTTGAGCGCGAAGCCGATGCCCAGCGTCACGGCGAGCGCGGTCAGGCCGGGCAGGAGCACCGGGGCGTCGGTGGCGAGCCGGCGCAGCGGGGCGCCCGCGGACAGCCACGCGTACGGCCCGCCGTCGGCGGCGCGCACGGCGGTCCGTGCGGGCCGCCCGACCAGCAGGACGACGAGCAGGAGACCGCCGATCGCGAGCAGGGTCTGCTCGCTGCCGAACAGGATGCGCAGGTTCGTCTCGGCCTTGCGCACCAGCACGGTCCACAGCCCGCCGTCGAGGACGGTCTCGATGAAGCCGCCGAGGTGGGTGCGCTCGTCGGGGGGGCGCAGCCAGTCGGCGAGCGCGATGCCGATCACCGTGACGGCACCCGCGCCGAGGACGGCGACGACCCGGCGCCAGGTCAGCCGGACGCCCGCGACGAGCAGCGCCAGGATGGCGAAGCCGGGGACGAGCGCCGGCGGGCCGCCGAAGTCCGCGCCGATGCTCGGAGCGCCGTCGACCACGACCGCGAGCAGGCCCATGACGGCGACGACCGTCACCGCCGGGCCGCGCCGGCCGGCGCGCAGGAGCGGGTCGGCGAGCGCGACCGTGGTCAGGACCATCGCCGTCGCGAACAGGGCGAACGCGGGGTTGCCGAAGCCGTAGAACCGGCCGGCGACCAGCGAGCCGGGGCCCATCATCGAGTCGAGCGCCAGCCGCGCGCCGGTCGCGACGTCCGCGGCGAGCACGACCGCGGTCACGCCCCCGACGACGCCGAGCGGCCGGAGGAGGCGCCCGCGCCACCACGGGGGCAGCAGGGTCAGCGCCGTGATCAGCGCGGAGGATCCCGTCACCGCGGCGGCCAGCGCCCAGCCCGGCGACCCCGCACGCCACCAGGGCAGCAGGTTCGCCAGGAACGTCGAGACCGGCACGGCGGCCACCAGCACGGCGGCGATCCGCAGTCCGTGCAGCACCCGGCGGGGGTGGACGACGCGCTCGACCCGCTGCGGCCGCACGCGGAGCAGCAGCTGCGACCACCGCGCCCGGACCCGGTGGTTCAGGCCCACCATGACCATCAGGTACAGGGCCAGGTTCAGGCCGACCCAGAACAGGTAGAAGCCGCCGACCAGCGGCTTCGCCGCCTGGGCGTGCCGGTTCTGGTCGATGAGGTACGCCACGCGCGTGCCGGCGGTCGCGTCGTCCGGCGTCGCGCGGATCAGCGAGCCCACGAGCGCCCCGGTGGGCGCCTGGTCCCGGATGCCCAGGGCCTCGAGCAGGGTCGGGGCGATGTCGGTGGTCTGGAGGTAGCCGGCCTGACGGGTCGACGACGAGCCGATCGTGCCCCCGTCGAAGCCCGGCCCGGTCGCCGCCGCGAGCTGGAGGTGCGCGCGGCGGCTGGAGTCGGCGACCGAGAACAGCAGCACGGTCGCGTCGCGGTCGGTGGCCCGCACGGCGTCGAGGACCGCCCCGACCCGGGCGTCGATCTCCTGCACCTGCTCGGCGCGCGTCGGCTCGATGACCACGTCCGTGCCGGACAGGTCGGGCACCTCGATCTCGTCGTCGGTCGGGGCGGGGTCGTCCACGTCGAGCCGGCCGCGCGTCTGGTGCCCGGGGTCGCGCACCCCGCCGGCGTCGACGACGACCAGGCGCGAGCCCCCGTCCACGGCGGTCTCGACGGCCGTCCGCAGGGCCCCGGCGTCGGCCGGGTTCCGGACGTGGTCGCCGGCGGGGACGCCCGACGAGTCGGACAGCGCGATCGCCGCGCCGGGGCCGATCCCGGTGACCGGCACGCCGGCGGCGGCGACGGTGTCGCCCAGCAGCCCGAGGCGCGAGTCGTAGGAGGACGCGTCGGTGGCCTCGACGTAGTCCGACCAGCCGGGCACCGACCCGCTCGCGAGCGGGTCCCGCAGGGTGCGGCAGGTGCCGTCCGGCACCCGGAGGTCGTCCGCGCGGCCCCCCGCGGAGACCGCGAGCCAGCCGGCGCTCGGGCACGTGGACGACCCCACGCTGCGCACCACGGTCGTGCCGAGCGCGCCCTCGCGCGACAGCCCCCACAGGGCGGGGGTGGTCAGCGAGCCGAGGTCGTCCCAGCGCAGACCCGTGACGCCGATCATGACGACGGGGTGCTCGTCGTCGGCCGCGGCCGTCGTGCCGCCCGCGGCGGTCGCGGTGCCGTCCCCGGCGGTCGCGGGCGAGGCCGCCACCACCCAGCCGAGCGCGAGCAGCAGCACGGTGGTCAGGGCCGCGGCGACCGCCCGGGGCGTCGTGGGCGCGGCGGGTCTGGACAGGGGCACCGGCCCAGCGTACGGGCGCACTACTCTCGGACGGGTCGTGGCCCGGGGTCCCGACCGGCACGTGCACGTGTGCCGCACAGGGCGCGCACGGCGTCGTCACGCGACGTCCCGTCACCGCCGCCCGCTCGTCGCAGTCCCGTCGTAGGAGGTCCCGATGACCGGCCGTCCCCGCTATGCCTACCTCGGCCCCGCGGGCACCTTCACCGAGGTGGCGCTCCGGCAGGTCGTGGACCCCGAGCACGCCGAGTACCTGCCGCAGCCCGACGTCGTGACCGCCATCGAGGCGGTGCGCACGGGCGAGGCCGACCACGCGGTCGTCGCGATCGAGAGCACGATCGAGGGCGGCGTCACCGCGACGCTGGACGCGCTGGCCGTCGGGACGCCGCTCGTGCTGCAGCGCGAGGTGCTGGTGCCCGTCGGGTTCACGCTCGTCGGCCGGCACGGGCCGGCGCTCGCGGACGTCCGCCGGGTCGCCGCGCACCCGCACGCCTGGGTCCAGTGCCGCCGGTGGCTCGCCGAGCACCTGCCCGGGGTCGTGCACGTCCCCGCCACGTCCAACACCGCCCCCGCCGCGCTGCTCGCGCAGGTCGGTCCGGACGACGCGCTGGGCTTCGACGCCGCGCTGGTCCCCCCGGCCGCCCCCGCGCACTACGGGCTGACGGTGCTCGCCGAGGGGGTCGCGGACAACCCGGACGCCGTGACGCGGTTCGTCGTCGTCGGCCACCCCGGGGCGGTGCCCCCGCCGACGGGCGCGGACAAGACCACCCTCGTCGTGCACCTGCCGTCCAACGAGGCCGGCGCGCTGCTCACCATGCTCGAGCAGTTCGCCGCCCGTGGCGTCAACCTGTCCCGGATCGAGTCCCGGCCCATCGGCGACTCGCTCGGCCGCTACTCCTTCTCCATCGACGCCGAGGGGCACATCGCCGAGGAGCGGATGGGCGAGGCGTTCATGGGCCTGCACCGGGTGTGCCCGCAGGTGCGGTACCTCGGGTCGTACCCGCGGGCCGACGGGCGCGCGGCCGACGTGCACATCGGCACGGCGGACGGCGACTTCCGCACCGCACGCGACTGGCTGCGGACGGTGCGGGACGGGGCGGGCGTCTAGCTGTACTGAGCCGTCACGTTGGTGACAGTCGGCTGGTCGGCGGTCGTCCGCCGAGT